>JACDAE010000703.1 GCA_013695595.1 Ktedonobacteraceae bacterium
TTATATGAATATCCATGCAACCGTTCAGGTCCGCTCTAATTCTCCTTTAACACTGAATATTCATGGTATCAACGAAAATCTTGGCTTGCTCATTGGACGCAGAGGCGAGACCCTGGCTGCTCTTCAACTACTCGTCAGCCTGATCGTCAGTCATCGCACCCGACACCGCATGCGTATTGTTGTTGATGCGGAAAATTATCGTCAGCGCCGTGAAGAAAACCTACGCTCACTGGCCCTGCGTGTGGCTCAACAAGTTCGCAGCTACCGACGCTCGATTGCTCTGGAGGCGATGCCTCCCAACGAACGACGTATCGTGCACATTGCCCTGGCCGATAGTAACGACATCAGCACCGAGAGCATCGGTGAAGGCGATGAAAGACGCGTCGTTATCTCCCTGAAACGACCAGGCCGCTAATATAAACAAGAAAGCTCTGGTCACTATGGCTCACGGGAAAAACTCATCATGGTAGGGAAGCCATTTATTATTCCGTGCTCACAGATGCTGTGGCAGGCAACCAAACCATTCCACGGAATAATAAATGGCTTCCCTATCATGGTGATTGTCGGGTCTATGGCATCGGATGTTTAGAGGAATTGATGGGCACGGAATAATAAATGGCTTCCCTACCCTGGCGTTTGTTGGGTCTACAGCATCGGATGTTTAAAGGAATTGGTTCTTATGTCCTCTACACCGGAATTCCTCGCGATTGGTCACGTGACGCGCGATCTGCGCTCAGATGGTAGCTTTTCTCCCGGTGGAACGGTCACGTTTGCTGCCGTCACCGCCTATCGCCTGGGATTAGCGGCAGCCATCATTACACGCGCCGACCCTTCATTGATTGCTCTATTACCAGATTTCCTCCCGTCTATCTCTTTGCATGCCCTTCCCTCTATGCACACAACGACGTTCGCCAATCATTATCAAGATGGATTTCGTACACAATACCTCTACGCACGTGCCGAGCAGTTCCACCATACAGATGTGCCTGCTAACTGGCGTGATGCTCCCATTGTGCTGCTTGGTCCCCTGGCTCAGGAGATCCAGCCGGAGTTTGTGACCCTCTTTCCGCGTCGTCCAGGGGCAATTATCGCTGCCACACCGCAAGGCTGGTTGCGCCGCTGGGATAGCGATGGACGCGTGTGGCCTACTCCCTGGCAAGCGGCAGACCAGCTATTGCCCCTGCTCGATGTGCTAATCCTGAGCCATGATGATCTGCTGCCCTTCGCGGATGGGAAGCGCGACGATGCCGATGCGATCCTGGCACAATGGAGCACACGTGTTCCCTTGCTGGTTGCCACCGATGGACGCCATGGCGCAACCCTCTTTCGGCAAGGACGTGCCCAACGCTTCCCCTCTTATCCCGCTCAGGAGGTCGATCCAACTGGAGCGGGCGATGTTTTTGCCGCCGCTTTTCTGACCCATCTCTCTAAACATAATGATCCAGAACAGGCGGTTGATTTCGCCAACCAGGTTGCATCTTTCTCGGTTGAGCAACCCGATATTCAGGGCATTCCCGCGCTGGATATAGTGAGGGAGCGCTATCCTCAGAGGGTGAGCCTGTAAATCATCTATGATGTATTCTGCGTTCGCCAACAAATGAAGGAACCTTCTCCTCCACTTTCGTCTCATGTGCCTCTTTGTTTGTGGATGACCGTTTCAATCTGGCGGCTAATAGATGATCAATCCCATAATATCTGCCTGCATTCGCACACAGGAACAGGGCACACAGGATGGCATAAGGAAAGGCTGTTCCTATATCTGTTGATTGGCCTGCGATGTATGGTCCCCCAAAAGCTTCTGGAATAGACCAGATGCCGAGCGCTAAAATCATCCCCACGATACACGCAACGTTAGTAAACACGCCCAGAAGAAAGCAGACTGCAAGCAGCGTTTCCAGTGAAGCCTCCACAATGGCGAAGAGCGTCGGGTTGACCGTAATCATGGTCAGCCAGAAGCCAAGCCACACCTGCACTATATGTGGTTGTCCATCGATTGCGCTCTTTATGGTAGCGGCAAACCCATTGATAAAGGCTGGCTGCCACTTTAAGCATGCGGCCACAGCCCACGCGACCCCAAACGCGATCCGCAGCAGGCCGATGCAGCGCTCACGCACACTGAAGAAATTCGATGCTTGCGGCGTCCTCGTTTGTATATCCATTTCTGCCACTCCTACCCGTATGTTTGGACTATCATCTTACTAGTATATTTACCATTGGAAATGATGAATTTATATGTATGTATTGTGTTTATGATGGGGCAACTTGTCTCATTTGTCGTTCGCGCCAAAATCTGCTATAGTGATTCAAGACAGATCGTGCCTATCGTCCCTTCTCATCATACTGGAGTATCCTATGTCAACACCTATAGCCAACCTCAAGCGCACACCGCTCTATGCGCAACATCTGGCGCTTGGAGCACGCATCGTCGAATTTAGTGGTTGGGAGATGCCTGTACAATATAGTAGCATTCTGGAAGAGCATCAGGCTGTGCGCACAAAAGCGGGCCTATTCGATGTCAGCCACATGGGCGAGTTTAAGGTTGAAGGGGACGATGCACTGGCCTTTTTACAATATCTTGTGCCCAATGATGTCGCACGGCTCGCAATCCACCAGGCGCTCTATACACAACTCTGCCTGCCAGATGGCAATGTGATCGATGATCTGCTCATCTATCGTCTGGCCGAGCAGCAGTACATGCTGGTCGTCAATGCAGGGAATATTGAGAAGGATCTTGCCTGGGTGCAGGAGCAGGCACAACATTTCCCATATGTCACCATCAGCGATCAGTCCGCGATGACGGCCTTGCTGGCTCTTCAGGGGCCAGTTGCGTTATCTATCTTGCAGCCGCTCACGGATGTGGATCTTGCGACGATTGGCTATTATTATTGTGCAGTAGCACCTGTGGATGGGATACACTGTATTATCTCGCGCACAGGCTATACTGGCGAAGATGGCTTTGAACTATACTGCTCGTCCGCCGATGTGAGTATGCTGTGGGATGCTCTCCTGGCCGCCGGGAAGTCCGCTGGATTGCTGCCAACGGGCCTGGGTGCACGCGATACGTTGCGCCTGGAAGCCGGGTTATGTCTCTATGGACATGAACTCGATGAGCAGACCAATCCGTTGGAGGCGCGGCTCGGTTGGACGGTGAAGTTGAAGAAGGGGAGTTTTATCGGGAGCGAGGCCTTGCTACGAGCGAAAGAGCAGGGTCTACAGAAGCTGCTCATTGGTGTGGAGATGCGTGAGCGTGGCATCCCGCGTGGAGGCTATGCTCTCTATAGTGATGGGCGACGGATCGGGACGCTCACCAGTGGCGCACCTGGTCCATCGGTGGGCAAGAATATCGGGATGGGTTATGTAGAGGCTGCACAGGATGTGATTGGAAACACGTTACAGGTCGACATTCGTGGCAAGTTCATTGCCGCACAGATCGTGGCGCTGCCTTTTTACAAACGCAACAAATAACTGCATCATCTAGATGAAAGGGAGTTTAGAAACAATGGCAAACCTGAATCATCCAAAGGATCTTAAGTATAGTAAATCCGATGAGTGGGTGCGTGTGGAGGGCGACGAGGCGGTGATTGGTATCTCCGATTATGCCCAGGACCAGCTCGGCGATATTGTCTACATCGAGTTACCCTGGGATGCCGGGCAGGATGTCGCCGACGAGGTGAAATTTGGCGATATCGAGTCCGTTAAGGCGACCTCCGAGCTTATTTCGCCCATCAGTGGCAGTATCGTCGGCGTCAACCAGGACTTGAAGGAAAATCCCGAACTCATTAATGATTATCCTTATGACAAGGGCTGGATGTTGCGCATAAAGGTCACCAATCCCGCTGAAATCGATGCGCTTATGGATGCCGATGCTTATCTCAAGTATCTCCAAGGTCGCTGAAAGCATGCGCAGAGACGGGTGTTTTGATGCCCGTCTCTTTCTTTTTGCCTGTTTCAGGTTGTAAGGGATTAATATATGTCGAGAGGATAAAAGTATGTCAATTGATCAAAAGATAATTACCGAGCTAACGGATATTCTGGATCAAGATATTGAAACTATTGTTGCACTTCGTCTGAATGCCGAGCGTAAAGTGAGTCGTCACCAGCGAATTATGGAAAGGGCCACGGGCATTCTTGGGCAGCCAATGGCCGTCTATTTTATTTTACTCTTTATTGCGTTATGGATACTCATCAACCTTTTTCACAGTGTTCTGGGACTTACGCTCTTTGATATCCCCCCGTTCCCCTGGCTTCAGGACATAGGAAGCTTGAGTGCATTGGTGATGACCGTTGTTGTCCTTACAACTCAAAATTGTCAGGGCAAGCTTTCCGAGCAAAGACGCCACCTGGATCTCCAGATCACGTTACTCACTGAGCGCAAGGTGAGCAAGGTCATCGAACTGCTGGAAGACCTGCGGCGAGACCTCCCATCCGTGAAGAATCGCATCGATCCAGAGGCTGAGGTGATGAAGGAGCCTGTCGATCCGCATATGGCTCTTACCGCGCTCAATAAGACATTGCAAGAAGCGGCGAAAGAGCATGAGCTTGAGGTCGAACTTGAATGATGTAAAGGAAAAACATAGAATATATTGTTTTTCCTTGTATTGCCTGAATGGGCGCAAGCGAGGTGACGCCCTTACACCAATTCCCTCTAATGGATAGAGGACCATCAATTCCTAAGCCAACAACTGAAATAATGGCAAGAAGCTTTACATAATCTCAACCTATTCTCCACTCTATTACCATGCACCCCTGCTAGAATAGTGAAAAATACTTCTAGGGGGAATTTCAATGAAACATAAGGTCCTTGCATCTTTTTTTGTACTTGTTGTAGCATTTACACTTCTGGTTGGACTCACGCTACATTATCAATCCGTGCAGGCGAGCACACCACGTTACACGGTAGCGATTATTGGAGGCGTGATCAACGGGCACAAGCCGAGTCACATTACCATTGCAACGGCACCGGGCGTGGGTATAGGGATGCGTATCTTCTATCGATGTCCGTCGGTGATAAGAACTGTGTACCCCAATCAGCATGCCAACGTGCTAGGTCGCTACACCTGGGCGTGGAATCAGGGTGCACCGTGCAATAATGGAACAGCCGTCGTTATTGTCAACGGGAGTAAGTCTGGACAGAGCGTTGTAACGCAGAAGACCTTCAAGATCGTGCTTGTGCCAGGTGTCAATGGAAATCCCTGGGGCTATGATTTCGCGCCTGGAAACCGCATCTACAATCCGCCCGCCACCTTTTGTAATTATTTCGCGTGTGTCAGTTCGTTCTGGACGAGCGCAAATGGGTATGTCGCGGAATGTTATAGTGGCAAATATACGCATAGTGATGGTGTAAGTGGTGCCTGTTCGCGCAATGGCGGTATCCTGCGTCCATTATATAGCCACTGAGATGATGTATTTGTAAAAGGTAGGGGCCATATTCATAGCGTCTAACAATTCATTGAAAGGCATCCCGTTTGCACCGATCCTCGCATGAATTGTCAAACATTATAAATATGATCCCCACCATTTTTACATATGCTATGTAGCCACGAACCCAAACAAATACTGTATAAAATCAGGCATATTGAGGATTTGTTGATGTACTTTTCACAAGCATACCTGAGAAAAATATGGAAAGTCAAATTCCTTCTTTTTATCTTAAAAGAAGCTCCCTATGCCATTTCAATGTACACTATCAAAAAAGAGAATTGAAACGCCCTGAAATAGGAAGAAATATACCTGTACAGTTTCAAGATACTATGCTATCATGGAATTAATGACAGACAAATCGTGAGGATAGGGAGTTCTCGGCATTGAAGCAGGGAAAGGGCCATCCTCAACGATCAGAAGGGATCTCGACCAACGTCATACCGCATTGTGCAAGGAGAAGCACAGGCACCAATGATGGCACGCCCAATCAGCCCTTCTGCCACAATGGAAGCTGGGTTGCTGACAAGTATAATGGCGCAACCCTGACGATGCTTGTGGCCGATAGCTGTCAGGATGGGAACGCCTGGTGCCGCGATGACCCTAACCATATGGATCTGGCCCAGAATTCTTTGAATCAGTTTGTCCTGAATGGTCAGGCTGTCAGCAACATGTACCCTAATGCATGGAATAACCGACAAATTACCTGGCAATTCATTCCTACGCCAGCCTATACTGGAGATATCACGATTGGTTTCTTGCAAAGCGCCAATCCTTACTGGTCCGCCATCTCCGTTAACCACCTGCCCAATGGTATTCACGGCGTGCAATACTTCCAGAATGGCATCTGGGTCACGGCACCTCTGGACGGCGACATGGGGCAAGATTTCATTATCCAACCGACCGTACCTGCTGGAACCAATTATCAGATGCGCGTCTTTGATGCCAATAACCAGGCAATCAACAACGGGCGCATCTATAATTTCTCCTATCCTGCCAGTTGCGGCACTTCCTGTAATGGTGCAGTCACACCTGCTACATATACAACAAGCTAACGGTCTTGCATACGTCTAATTAGAATGTACAATAACGGGATCGCGGGTCTTGCTCCAGGAGCAGATCCGCGCACCGCTCTAGAGGCGGATGGAGAGGGATAGAGGGCAAAGAAAGATTTGCTTGAAGCGAAGAATATCCCACATAAATACGAGATCCGCGCAAACCCTTGCATGAAGCGGCTCTACAGGCTATACTATGAGTGGGTCCGTTTAAAGGGGCGAGTGACCTCGTAAGGGTTTGAAGCACTTCAATGCCGCCTCCATCGTCTCCAGAGTGAAAGTTTAAAAGAGTGAGGCATCCCGTTAGGGTTTGAAGCATCTATTCGTCTTCACGCCCATGTAATCGGCTAAACGTTTAAAGGTGAGAGATCCCGTTAGGGTTTGAAGCTCTCGTAATTTTGCCCTTGGGCCATAACTTCGTCGGTTTAAAGGACTGAAGCATCCCGTTTGGGCTTGAAGCGTTAACAACTCCTTTAAATCACGGAGCCAGAAGACGGTGTAGGCACGATCTCTCGATTGTGATACGCCAAAGAAGCGGCTATTCCAGTACAGGTTCTGGCGCTTGTACCCAGGTGCCGTGTTATTACCCATCCCCCACAACCTGGGTGTCTACTTAAAGAGATGCAACGTATTTACCGAATCCTGGCGACTTTGCTTTGAGCGGCACCAATCGGATACAATATAAGGGTTAAGCAGGGGCATCTCTCGCGGGTGCCCAGGATTTCAGCTCAACCGGCCCTTCCTGAGAACAAACCCGCCTCATACTTACCTGCACATGTAATTCGTACCTGATCACTGTCATCTATGCTCCCCTTTATAGATCAAGCAGAAAGTATTTTCTGTGGGGAGATTTTAAACATTAAGGGGATTTCACTCACTATGAGCTATGTACCCAATACCAGGCAAGAACAACAGGCGATGCTAGAGCATATGGGGCTTTCCACGCTTGATGATCTCCTGGCAACAGTACCAGATAATGTGCGCTTCGATCATCCGCTTGCCCTACCGCCAGCACGCTCCGAGCCTGACCTGAAGCGCATTTTGAATACGATGGCGGCCCGTAATAAGAACCTTGATACGACCATCTCTTTCCTCGGCGCAGGGACCTACGATCATGCTATTCCGAGCGTCGTCCCCCACCTGCAACGCCGCTCGGAGTTTGTGACTTCCTATACTCCCTATCAACCAGAGGTGAGCCAGGGCATGTTGCAGACGATCTACGAGTTCCAGACGATGGTCTGCCAGGTGACCGGCCTCGATATCGCCAATGCCTCCCTCTATGATGGCTCAACTGCGCTGGTCGAGGCCGTCCTGCTGGCCCTCGGCCCCGGCGGTCGTGGTGAAGTTGTCATATCGACAGGGGTTGATCCTCAGTATCGCCGTGTGCTCCAGACCTACGCCTTCGCACGCGGCTTCACGATCAAAGAGGTGCCCGTCTATAATGGCGTAACCTCGCTTGAAGACCTCGATGCCGCCGTCAGTCCAACCACCGCCGCCGTCATCATCCAGCAACCGAACTTCTTTGGCTGCATCGAAGATGTACACTCCATCGAAGCAATCACGCATAAAGGCAAAGCGCTGTTCGTCACTTCGATTACCGAACCTGCCTCGTTGGGCATCCTGGCCCCGCCGGGAGCCTATGGCGCGGATATCGCCGTTGGAGAGATGATGAGCTTCGGCAATACGATGAGCTATGGAGCACCCGCGCTGGGCTTTATGGCCGCCAAACAGAAATTCATGCGCCTGCTGCCCGGTCGCCTCGTTGGACAAACGATTGAGGAGGGCGAGAGCAAGCAGGTTGGCTATGTACTGACCCTGCAAACACGCGAGCAGCATATTCGCCGCGAGCGAGCCACCTCCAATATCTGTACCAACCAATCGCTGCTGGCCGTGGGCGCGACCATCTTTCTCGCCGCACTGGGGAAACAGGGCTTCCGCGAGATGAGCGAACTCTGTCTTCAGAAAGCCCACTACGCCCAGCGTCAGATCACCGCTATTCCAGGCTTTGAGGCCGCTTTCACCAGTCCCTTCTTTGATGAATTTGTCATAAATACGCCGGTCTCTGCCGACAGATTGCAGCAGCAATTCGCGCAGGCCAGTATTCTCGGCGGGTATCCCCTGGACAAAAGTTATCCTGGTATGGAGAACGCCATGCTCTTCTGTGTGACCGAGACGCGCACGAAAGAAGATATAGATCTGCTGGTGAACGTATTGAAGGAGGTGCACTAGTGAGCGTTGAGTCATTGATTTTCGAGAAGGGCGCTCCTGGTAGACGAGCCGCTTCTATGCCTGAGATGGATGTGCCGACTGAAGCTCTGGATGTCTTGCTGCCTGCCACTCTTCTGCGCCAGGAGCCAGCTCCCCTGCCAGAGGTCAGCGAGATCGAGGTTGTGCGCCATTACACACATCTCTCGCAGCGTAACTTCGGCGTCGATACAGGCTTTTATCCGCTTGGCTCCTGCACGATGAAGTATAATCCCAAGCTGAATGAGGATATTGCGGCCCTCCCAGGATTTGCCCATATTCATCCATTGCAGCCGGATAGCACGGTACAGGGTGCCATTCAACTTGTTTATGAGCTAGAGCAGTATCTCGCCGAAATATCGGGTATGACCCGTGTTACCTTGCAGCCATCGGCGGGTGCGCATGGAGAATTAACGGGCCTCATGCTCATCAAGGCCTATCATCAGAGCCAGAGCGAGGGCCACCGCAACCTTGTGATTATCCCCGACAACGCGCACGGCACCAATCCCGCCAGCTCCATATTGGCCGATTACCGGGTCGTCGAAGTCAAAACCGACACCAAAACGGGCGGCATCAACATGGCTCACCTTGAGGCCATTCTAGAATCGAATGCCAGCAACATTGCAGCGATTATGATGACCAATCCCAATACGCTGGGACTCTTCGACGGCAACGTTCTGGAGATTGCGCAGCGGGTGCATGAAGTAGGCGGCCAGCTTTACTATGATGGTGCTAATGCCAATGCCGTGCTGGGCATCACGCGTCCCGGCGATATGGGTTTTGATGTTGTCCACTTTAATCTCCATAAGACTTGTAGCACACCTCATGGAGGCGGTGGACCGGGAGCTGGTCCAATCGGCGTTAAAGAGCACCTGGTCGCCTTCTTGCCGGGTCCCTTGCCAGCCAAAAACGGGCAGGAGTACTATTGGGCCGATGCGGGTCCGCAATCAATCGGCAAGGTGCGTGCGAATATGGGCAACTTCGGCGTCCTGGTGCGAGCGTATACCTACATTCGCAGCAACGGACCCGATGGGTTACGTCATGTTGCCGAGAGTGCTATTCTCAACGCGAATTATCTCAAGTACGAGCTGGCCTCCGATTATGAGATCGCGTACCCTATAACGTGTCAACATGAGTTCGTTGCCACGGCGCAGCGTCAGAAGGACGAGAGCGGCGTCACGGCTCTGGATGTTGCCAAACGTCTGCTTGATTTTGGCATGTATGCACCTACGGTCTACTTTCCGTTAATCGTGCATGAAGCCATGATGATCGAGCCAACCGAAACGGAGACGCGCGAGACGCTGGATTCTTTCGTCACTGTCATGCGCCAGATCGCCGAGGAGAGCCGCACCAATCCGGAAATCGTCAAGACCGCGCCACATACAACCGTCATCGGTCGTCTTGATCAGGCGCTCGCCGCCCGTAAGCCTAATCTGCGTTGGATACAAGGATAAGGTGACGCCTCTACGAACGACGAATTTTCAGTAAATCTATACCATTCTGTGCGTGAATACCTCAGAATGGTATACTATATTTAGTCGGATTTATCTACTAGAGGCAGAATGATGCAAGCACAATTACCACGCAAACAGCTCTTCCGAACGGGCTTTATATCCGGTGCGGTAGCTGGAATAATCGCCAGCATAGCAATGCTCTTATTGAGCGTCACGGTAGGAGGTATCTCGCTACCAGAAGTCTTCGGCTCGGCTCTCACACAGGTGATGCCGCCACCTCTGTTCGATTTCCTCCATCGCCTGATCGGGGGCGATTCGAAACACTACTTCTTTTATGGTATCCTCGTAGGGCAATGCCTCGTGTTTGCCGCCTGTGGAGGCCTTTGTAGCCTGCTGTTCGGCTCGTCAAAGTTTGCCGCCAACCGTGCATCCAATCAATTACACTGGACCGATGGCCTGCTCCTGGCAGCACTTCTCTGGCTGCTGGTTGGTCTTGTATTCCTCCCGCTCACGGGTGGAGGAATTTTCGGCATGTTCCTCACCTCCGGCCTGCTCACATCTATGCTGAGCCTGGCTGCGGTCGGCATTGTGTTTGGCCTATTGTTTGTGGGCATCTATAACTGGCTGATCCTGCGCGATCTACAGAAGCAAGGGACAGACGTTACTCAGGATATCAAGGACGCGAATGCCTCCCGGCGGGTTGTCTTACAGCGTGGTGCGATTGCCGTCGGTGTAGCAGCGGTGGGTGTGCTCGCGTGGCGCTTTATTAGCAGTGCAGGTGCAGCTTCGTCCTCGGCGGTAAAGCTGGTGGGGCAGTATAAGAATAAGATCCTCCCGCCACCGGTCCCCAATTATGGAAATGTGCAACCCGTGCCGAACCTCTCGCCAGAGATTACATCAAACGACCAGTATTATATCGTCTCTAAAAACCTGTTTTCAGACCCAACGGTGAATGGGAGCACCTGGAATTTGCGTGTCCATGGTGAGGTCAACCAACCCTATACGCTGAACTATCAAGAGCTGATGGCACTGCCCATGAAGCAACAATATGAGTCGATGATGTGCATTAGTAATGAAGTCGGCGGCCAGTATATGAGCAATGCGAAGTGGGAAGGTGTGCCCTTGATGGATTTATTGCAGCGAGCAGGCCTGAAGCCTGGGGCGACCAAAGTCGTGCTCTCTGCCGCCGACGATTACAGTGATAGTATTCATCTCACGAAGGCGCTAGAGCCTACCACGCTAGTTGCTGTCCATATGAATGATGTCACGTTACCCAACGGTCATGGCTTCCCTGCGCGTCTGCTGGTGCCGGGCATCTATGGGATGAAACATGTCAAATGGATAACCGATATTGAGGTCGTATCTACTGATTTCCAGGGGTATTGGCAGACGCGCGGTTGGAGCGATCCCGCCCCCATTCGCCTGACATCCCGCATCGATACGCCGCTTACCGGGACCGTTCTTTCAGCCAACAAGCCGACCTATATTGCAGGCGTCGCCTTCTCAGGCAATAAGGGTATCAGTCAGGTTGACGTAAGCCTGGATAATGGGACTACCTGGCAGCATGCAATTTTGAAAAAACCACTCTCGAACCTGACCTGGGTTCTGTGGGAGATCCCCTGGATGCCAGCTAAGGGGACATATAGTATTGTTGTACGTGCCGTCGATCTGGAAGGGAATGTGCAGGACCCCACGCAGGCATCACCACTTCCCGATGGTTCATCTGGCTACCATACAATCTCCGCTTCAGCCCACTAATGTATCCTCTACTCTACTTGTGTCGTGTGGTATTATCAATATTACCATACGACGCCGTTCCATGCTACACAACCTCGTATATCCATATGTACTAATTGAGGTGCCTTTGGTGCCTTTAGAGGGTGCTCATACGTACTTTATTTAGAGGGTGCTCATACGTACTTTATTTAGAGGAAGAGATACTATGCCTCTCGGACATTCTAAACATATGTACTTGTGCAATGAACATATGTAGCGTGAGATGGCCCATTTTTAGAATACCATAGAAAAAACATGAAAAACGTGTCCGCTTTAGCCTTGCTCATTCATTAGAATAAATAGAGGTAGAAATACCTCATTCCGACATATTGGTGTTGGTATAAAATAATGATGCAGATAAGGCCAGGATGTTAACGGGTGTACAGGTGGTAGAGGTAGCACGCCTACAGGCAAAAGATGCTGAGGCCTTTCGTTCACTCATTGAACGATTAGAACGGCCTATAACGCGATATCTGTATCGTCTTGTGCATGATCGTGAGGTAGCTCTGGATTTGACACAGGATACATTCTTACAGGTATATAAAGAGATAGAGAAGACGACGCCAGATCTTGCACTGGACGCCTGGATCTATCGTATTGCCACAAATTATGGACTTCAATATCTTAATCGCAAAAACCTTCGACGTTTCGTACGCCTATCCTTCAAGTCAGATGCCTCACTGGAGGATAATATTTATGTATATGATACTGTGAATGAAGATGGTGTGGTGTTTCAGTTGTCGCTTGTCGGCCCATCTATCGAAGAGCAGGCTGAGATGCGTATTCTTATCGAACAGGCATTGTCAACCCTGAAGCCAGAAGATGCAGCGTGTTTACAATTGCATTATGGGAATGGTTTTACGTATGAGCAGATTGGGAAGATTATCGCCACTACCCCGGAGGCTGTGCGTAAGCGTGTTGCTCGTAGTGTGGAAAAATTTCGAGCTGTCTATGGAAATGTGTCCTCTTCATCTCCTGATACCAGAATAAAGTTGATGCGTTCTTCTCCTTGGCGGGAGAAGCGACAGGCATAGGATTGCGGGTAGAGAGAGATGGATGTTGTGAATGTAGTTCTTTACATGTCAGGGGCAGAACGGGGATGTATACATATGTTGAGACAATGTGCATGGTGTTTGCGTCTAATAGACCAGGCAGGTGAGTGCGTTTCTAATCAGCCACTCCCGAAATTGTATGAAGCAAGCCATGGAATGTGTGGAGTTTGTGGCGCACTCTGGATGGAGCAGGTGCTTACTCAAGGTTCTTCTTTCTATCTTGAAGAGGATAAGCAGGGAACTGAGACCTTATCACAACATCTCTCACCTACAGCCCATGCGCTCGATTTTTCTATTCCATACCAGGAACGCAACATTGTTCCTATCGTGTGCGAGGGTAAGAGCGACTATTCTGCTCATACCAGATATCCTGTTTCAGACAACCCACAATCCGGGGCAACCGATGACATCTTAGACCTGGATCTGAACAAGATTAATCAATAAATGACAGCAAGTTTGTTTGAAGGGAAAAGGGTTCTCGATGAGGGACACGGAGTGAAAACAAAAGAGGTAATACAAGATAGAAAGGCATAGCTTCCGCTGTTGTCCCGTTGTAACAATCAGATAATTGTAGCAATATGAGCATTATGGCGATAGGGGCGCGATGGAGCAGAGTGCAATAAGCCTGAATGCTACTGGCTTAAAAAGCCCTGTATCAGGCTGTTGACCTCATTTTGTCTCTCTTGCTGGACCCAGTGTCCACTATCCGGGATATGCTCGACTTTGAGATTAGAAACCCATTGCTCAAGCCTGTTTGTCAACGAGATATCCAAAGCAACATCCTGGTCGCCCCAGATGAGCAATGTGGGGACAGTGATAATTTTGTCGGATCTGCCTCCAGTGCTGAATGGATTGCGGAAGGCGGCGCGATAATAATTGAGGCTGGCCCTAAGTGCTCCAGGTTTGCTCATTGCATCCCGATAGATTGCCTGCACCTCTGGTGGAAAGGCCGCCTTTTGTACCGCTGAGTCATACAGCATCTTGCCAATAAGTGCAGCATGGTTGCGAACCAGGAGAAACTCAGGCAACCAGGGAATTTGAAAGGCGAAGATATACCAGCTTTTCTTGAGCTGAGCCAGTGAGCGCAACTCTCGTAAGAAGATTTTCGGATGAGGAGCATTCAATACGATCAGCCGCTCGGTCATTTGAGGATATTGGAGCGCGAAAGCCCATGCCAGGACGCCGCCCCAATCGTGACCTACGATGATGGCTTTCTCTTCGCCCAGCCCTTTAATCAGACCAACAATATCACGCAACAACGTCGAAACATCATAACCCGTACGCGGCTTATCGGTATCGTTATACCCGCGTAGATCGGGTGCAACAACTCTGTACCCTTGTTCCGCGAGGACGGGGATCTGGTGACGCCATGAATACCAGAACTCTGGAAAACCATGGAGGAGCACAATCAGCGGCCCTGTGCCCTGCGTGACATAATGCATGCGAATACCATTGGTGATGATGTCACGATGTTGCCAGGTCTCTGTTGTTATTGCCATAATGTTGTTCCAATTCTAATATTCTGTCAATCTTGATTGCATTATGATCTGGTAGGGACCCGATTGCATCGCGTCCGTGATTTATCAACCCGTGCTACGCTTTATCAACCGTGGGCTACGAATCAATGAATTGCGGACGCGATACAATCGAGTCCCTACCAGACCACAATAAATGGGCATTGGCGGGAATTACCCGTTTTTATCGCTATATACGATCGTGCGCTTCACCTCTTCAATCAGCTCCGTGACTGGAATGCCGCGTGGGCAGGCGTCGCTGCAGTTGAAGATCGTACGACAGCGCCAGACACCATCGCGTTGCGCCAGTATGCCGAGGCGCTCACTGCCACCCTGGTCCCGACTGTCGAAGATGAAGCGATGCGCATTGACAATCGACGCGGGTCCAATCCAGTTGGAATTCGCCCAGATCGACGGGCAGGAGCCGGTACAGGCACCACACAGAATGCACTTGGTCCCCTCATCGTAGCGTGCCCGATCTTCAGCACTTTGCAGCCGCTCGGTCCCCGGTTCATTGTCATAATTGATCAGGTATGGTTTGACCGCCTTATATTTCTCAAAGAAGGCATCCATGTCGACCACCAGATCTTTGATCACAGAGTAGCCCAGCATCGGTTCAATGGTGACCTTTTTGCCAACGTCGCGCATGAGCACTTTACATGCCAGGCGGTTGCGCCCGTTGATGCGCATGGCGTCGGAGCCACACACACCATGGGCACAGGAGCGCCGATAGGTCAGCGTTCCATCCATGCTCCACTTGATCTTGTTCAAGGTATCCAGCAGGCGATCGATGGGGTCTACTTCGACACGAAATTCATCCCAATACGGCTTGCTATCGCGCTCTGAGTCGAAGCGCCTGATCCGCACTAATACGTTCATATTCTCTCCTCGCTTGGGCTTCCGGCCCGGTGTCACGTCAAATCAACGCACTAATACTTCCGTTCCTTGGGCTTGAATATCGGGTCATCGATAAGAATGACATCCTTATAGTCCAAACGAACGTCATGAGTCTTCTCGCCCTTAAATGCCAACGTATGCTTGAGCCAGTTTACGTCGTCACGCTTGGGATAGTCGAGTCTGAAGTGTGCACCCCGGCTCTCCTGACGCGCCAGCGCTCCATGGGTGGTTGCCTCAGCACAATCGAGCAAGAAGCCAAGTTCAACCGCCTCAACCAGTTCAGTGTTGAAGTGTTTGCCTTTATCTTGCAATTGCACGTTCTTATAAGAATCTTGTAGGCCTGCGATTGTATCAAGCGCTTTCCGTAGCCCGTTTTCCGTACGTTCGACAAAGACCTTGTCGTCCATCTCGTTCTGCATGGTGGCACGAATGTTTGCTGCCGACTCGCCGCCCTTTGAGCTGTACAAGCGATCAACCAATTCGCGCGAGTATCCTTCTGGCTCTGATGGCAAGGGTGCATGATCGTTCGAAGCGATAAATTGTGCCATGTGCTTGCCCGCTCGTCGCCCAAATACGATCAGGTCGACCAGCGAGTTTGTGCCCAGACGGTTGGCACCATGGACCGAGACACAGGCGACCTCTCCGGCGGCATAGAAGCCAGGTTGCGGTGTCCATTGATCATCAATCACAACGCGGGCATCGATATCTGTCGGAATGCCACCCATTGCGTAGTGTGCTGTTGGCTGGATCGGGACTGGCTCGGTGATTGGCTCAACTCCCAGGTAGTTGCGTGCAAAATCGGTAATATCGGGCAGCTTTTCGGCAATCTTCGCGGCTCCCAGGTGACGTACATCCAGGTAGACGTAATCCTTGCCATCGACGCCGTTCCCGTCTTTGATCTCTTGAATAATACAGCGTGAGACGATATCGCGCGGTGCCAGGTCTTTCATCGTTGGCATATAACGCTCCATAAAGTACTCGCCTTTGCCGTTGAGAAGTTTGCCACCTTCGCCACGTGCCGCTTCACTCAGGAGCACGCCAACTTTATAGATGCCCGTTGGGTGGAACTGGTACATTTCCATGTCTTCCAGCGGGATCCCCCTGCGATATGCCACCGACATGCCATCACCCATGCACGCGAATGCATTGCTGGTCACGCGCCAAGCACGTCCATAGCCGCCGGTCGCGAAGAGGATTGCTTTGGCATGGAAAGTATGGATCTCACCCGTACGAATTTCAAGTGCCACCACGCCGCATGCCTGTCCATCGTTCATGAGTAGGTCGAGCATCAAGAACTCATTGAAGAAGCGGACCTGATTTTTAATGGCATTTTGATACATGGTTTGTAGAATCATATGGCCGGTACGATCAGCTGCATAGCAAGAGCGTCGCACAGGGCCTTCACCATAATTGCGCGTATGACCACCGAAACGTCGCTGGTCGATGCGCCCATCGGCAGTGCGGTTGAATGGTAGTCCACGATGCTCTAATTCATATACTGCATCGATTGCTTCGCGTGTCAGCACTTCAGCAGCAGGCTGGTCCACCAGGTAATCACCGCCCTTCACTGTATCGTACATGTGCCATTTCCAGTGATCTTCTTCCAGGTTACCCAGCGCGGCTGCGACACCACCCTGGGCGGCACCGGTATGGGAACGTGTCGGGTAGACCTTGGTAAGGACCGCGACGCTGGCACCGGGAAGCTGCATGGCTGCCATCAGGCCAGCTCCGCCAGCTCCTACGATTATGACATCAAATTTATGGTACATAATGTATCCTCATTCCTAAAAGAGTGTCTGGAATTATCAAAACCGTGTACTCTAAGACACTCTAAGAGTGCACACATTGGACGCCTTGACTACCAGCGACCGTGTGGAAGGTAATCAGTGTAATCGTACCCAACATAAAGAACACTACCAGAAGTACGGCAGCCAGGGACAATAAGACAATGCGTGTACGGGGTGAGCTGACATAATCATCTATGGCAATGCGCAACCCATTCAGGCCATGCGTCAGAGAGAGCGTCAGTAGCAGCCAGTCAAAGAGTCGCCAGAAGGGATTGGAATACCGTGCAGTCACAAATTGAAATGTGGTGCAGGCGACATCATTGGAAACATGCATAATAATCAGGTGTATAATGACGAGAAATATCAGCAGCACACCGGATGCACGAAAGTAGTACCAGGAAAAGGTCTCGAAGCCGCCCGCAGAGGGACGTGGACCAATACCAGAAGATACCCGCAACATAATCTATTCTCCTCCATAAAGAAATGGCAATCTCGCAACACTTCTATTGCAACATGTTGGATCGCCAATACTACACGTCTAATGTCCGCTGGTGACCGTTGCGGTTTTTATCATAAAGAACCATGCGGCAACCCCAGGCAGTTTTGGTAAGAGCACGATATAGGCGGTGGGAATGAGTGCAATAATCGTGATTGCCATGACGACAATGAACATAACCTGCTGGTAGCGCACACCCTTGCTCCAAAAATCAATTAGCATGATGCGTACCCCATTAGTGGCGTGCAGCAGGACGGCTCCGATAAGTGCGAGAGAGAGGAGACGTACGATTATACTGTCGAATAGCAGTATGCCATCATTGTAGACCTGGGGACCGAAGCCAAGCAACGAAATGTCGACGATGTGAATAAATAGAAAGAGAAGAATACCCAGCCCTGTGATGCGGTGTAATAACCAGGACCACATGCCGGATTGACCTTTATACATCTTTTCCTCGCTTCTTGGGCGGGAGATGAGGGGCTGGAGGCAAGGAGATTCAGGTGTAGGAGCGCCAGGCCTTCGACAAAATAAACAGTCCTCGGCGTTGATCCTGCTTTGTTTCTTTGGCCTCGTAGCTCTTGTTCTCGCCCATCAGACATTCATAAGGGGCGTTACTACGCTGGACTAGCAGAAGAGCTGATTAGCCTGTCGCAATTTGCATGTAACCAGGATCATATGCAAGAATTTCGACAATGCGGAATCGCCACTCGTTTCGCTTTTGCACAACGCCCTCTTCGATGAAACACCCCAATAGACCTGCTTCTAACGGCGTTGTTATTGTTATTATACTGCACAGAACGGGGGGCGCGCAAACAGTTACAGGCTTTTAGTAGGACACACCTCTACGCCCATTTTCCTATCCATACATAAGCACCTACTTTCTTCTGTTTCTTATGTAACAAAATCTTATACCGATCTCGATATCATCTCGATACCACGCGGATTTACAATCTATTTGAAGCCAAAAGACTATTTAGCCTCTTCTATATAACTTCTATCCATTTGCTCCATGTATTGAAGTTCCATTGAAGGCTGCTAGAAGCAGTTTAGTGTATATTTATTCGTAGGGAGAAAAAAGGGCGTCTTTTTCTACGCTTTCTTTACGCAGTGCATCCATTATTTAGTGTCTTTCTTATTTGAAAGTGCTGTTGACGGTGGTCAACAACATCGGGTTATTCCCACACACAGGAGTTCACGCGCAAATGAAAAAACAACTCTTCCCATGCCTGAGTTTGTTTATGTTCACCGTGATGACGATCATGGCATTCACTCCCACGACGGCTTCGGCGGCGAGCGTTTCAGCGACAAGCATACGTAAGCCACATTTACTCCTGCACCAGTCACTTATGAAAGCTACACCTTTCATACCTTTAGCTTCCAATATGACGTATCATGGTGGCCCCGTTATGACTGGTACCGCCAATGCCTACGCTATTTTTTGGGAACCTACTGGTAATGTAGCAACGAACTATAACAGCCTGATTCAACGTTATTTTGGCGATATTGGTGGTAGCAGCCTCTACCATAATAATATCCAGTACACGAATTCTGGTGGCGGCTATGCTTCCAATGCTACCTTTGCAGGTTCCTGGGTGGATACGAGAGCGTATCCCAGAAGCCCCTTGCTCGATAGTGATATACAGGGTGAGGTCTCACATGCTCTAAGTAGCAGAGGTTGGAGGTCTAGCAGCAGCAATCTCTTCTTTGTATTCACGCAGAGAGGTGAGAATATCTGTATCGACAGTTCTCATAGTCAGTGCGCATCTAATACGTTCTGCGCGTATCATAGTAATTTCGGCAGTACACTTTATGCAACGATGCCCTACGCTGCCAGCTTTAGTTGCAACCCTGGGCATAGCCCCAACAATAATGATGCCGATCAAACGATCAATGTTACCTCGCATGAACAGATAGAGGCTGCCACCGACCCGCAAGGCAATGCCTGGTATGACTCTACTGGCTACGAGATCGGTGACAAATGCGCCTGGATCTTTGGCTCCATTAATTCCAGCGGCGGTGATGTTGTCTGGAATGGCCATAACTATATCGTCCAGAAAGAATGGGATAATAAAGCGAGAGGCTGTGTCCTAAGCGGACCGTAAAAACTCTCTCGCCCTTTTTCTCCTCGTACCCATGGCCGTTCAATGGTCATGGGTACACTTCTTTTCTCTCCTCCCTCCCTCCCACACGCATACCGTGTTCCATCTCGTACCAGAAAGTACCGTTTATCCGAAACATGCCTTCCCAGAGCGTTGATTTTTTTCAGAACAGAAAATATATTACTTGCTTTATCACTATGAACCATACTCTATTTTATCAGGAGGCCTGATCGATGTTCTTGACTCATGTTACTCTGAAACGTTCTCTTGCTCTTGCCATGCTTTGTATGGCTTGCATTTTGCTTATCTCTGGCTGCTCAATACCCTGGCGCCGTCATAAAATAAGCGTCGCGAGCGCGAATGTGCCAAAACCAACGACTGTACAGTTGCTTGACGCTGTCCAGAAGAATTTTCGGACGGTGAACTCGTTCCATGTTGTCTTGCAGGTCCAGAACCCCGGCCCGATCTCAGGGGATAAGATCCAGATCCACTCTGCTGATGGCGATGTCTTGATGCCTGATAAGGTCAAGGCTCAGGCTAGCGTCGTGCTCTCAGGCCAGTCTGTGACCGTCAATCTGATCAGTGCAGACAATAATGAGTATATTACCGATCCCATTACCGGGCAATGGCGCATCATCAAAGGCGCTCTCGACCTTCGCACGCTCACCAATCCCAATACTGGCCTGATCTCTCTTATTAGCAAACTACAGAATATCAGTAGCCCAGCCTCGGATATTGTCAATGATGTCCCTTGTTGGCGCATCAACGGTAAACTCGACGCGAAGAATCTTGCCTTCTTCACAGGTGGTGGTGTTCCTGCTGGTACAATGTTGCAGACGAATGCCTGTATCGGTAAGCTCGATTCTCTGCCCTACCAGGTCATTATCACCGGACAGGCCGCAGTTGGCGATACCGCTCAGACGGCCTATGATTTCGCTCTATCCCAATACAACGAAAATATCAGCATTGCCGCGCCCGCACTCTAAATTTAAGTATCTACCGGAGGTAAAATGTATACGCTTGAAGATGATCAGGAAACATCCTCACGTTTAAATAAAAAAGAATTTCCTACGCAGGATCTACAGAACGGCGCTGCGGGTGGCCCTGTACAACAGGAAGCATTTTCTCAACCAGCTCCTGCTAGCGCGGCTGCACAGGATGCGACAGGCAAACACCGTCTTTCGCCACAACAGGTCACCGGGTCGTTTAAGCAACTGACAACGCCCGGCAAAGGAAAATCAGGCGATCAGAAATTTGCGCTGGCCGCCCTGGCTATCGCCTGTATCGCCGTCTTTTTCACCTCGCTTGATCAGACGGTCGTTGTTACCGCATTGCCTCAGATCATCACCGATCTGCATATTCCGATCACACGCCTGGACCGCGCCGCCTGGATCATCAGTGCCTATCTGCTTGGTTTTGTCGTGGTGATGCCATTGATGGGGCGTGTTTCAGATATTTATGGACGCCGCCGCATCTTTCTGCTCTGTCTGACGATCTTTGGCTGCGGCTCAATCCTCTGCGGCCTCGCTCCCATTCTGGGCGGCATGCTCGATCTGGGCTTCCTCGGCATCTTCCAGATCGACACTTCGTCCCCTGGCCTTATTA
>JACDAE010000730.1 GCA_013695595.1 Ktedonobacteraceae bacterium
GTGCAGTTTCATCCCGAGTCCATTATGACGCCCGTTGGCAAAGACCTGTTACGCAACTTCCTGCAACAAGCGCAGAGTTCTCACTTAGAAAGGAGCGTGGTGCAATGATTCGCGAGGCTATTATCCACGTTGCGGCTGGCGCAACCCTCAGCGAGGAAGGGGCCGCAACCGTGATGGAAGAGATCATGACGGGCGCAGCCACACCATCGCAAATGGGGGCATTTCTGACCACATTGCGCCTACGTCCCGGCGGCGAAACGGTCGCAGAGATCGCTGGCATGGCACGCGTAATGCGCGACAAAGCCGTTCAGGTCCACCTGGATGAGGAGATCGCCGAACGCGCCATGGATACCTGTGGCACCGGTGGCGATGGCTCCGGTACCTTCAATGTTTCTACCGCCGCAGGCATTCTCGCCGCCGCCGCCGGTGCATCTATTGCGAAACATGGCAATCGTTCGGCAACCAGTCGTTGTGGTAGCGCCGACGTGCTGGAGGCGCTGGGGGCAAAAATCGATCTCAGCCCGGAACAGGTCGCCCATAACGTCAAAGAGGTCGGCTTCGGCTTTATGTTCGCACCCGCCTTTCATCCAGCGATGCGGCACGTTGGACCCACGCGGCGCGAGATCGGCATTCGCACCATCTTTAATATTCTCGGCCCTCTGACCAATCCTGCCCACACACGCTACCAGATGTTGGGCGTCGCCGATAGCTCACTCTTGCGCAAGATGGGAGAAGCGCTCTTGCACCTCGGCTGCCGCCACGCCCTGATCGTGCACGGTGAGGACGGCATCGACGAATTCTCACTGGGCGCGCCAACGCGCATCTGCGAAGTACGCAACGGCCAGGAATTGCGCGAATATACGATCACACCTGAAGAGGTGGGCCTGCAACGCGTCTCCACATCAGACGCATTTCAGGGGGGGGATCCTACTCATAACGCACTGATGCTACGCGAATTGCTCAACGATTATAACGATACTCCCGCTACCCAGATGCTCTGCCTGAATGCTGGCGCGGCTCTATTGGCAAGTGAGCAGGTTGCGTCCCTGGTCGATGGTATCAAGTTAGCCCGTGCCACACTACGCGAGGGCAAGGCACGCCGCAAGCTGGTCGATGTTATCGAGTGTTCACAAGTTGAGGTCGGATAAAGCCATGTTTCTCAATCGTATCGTTACGCAGACACGCAGCGACTTAATAGAGCGCAAACGTGAATGTTCGCTCGAAGAGATGCGCCAACGCGCCAGTGCTCAAACACCAACGCGTGACTTGCTGGCCGCCTTCGCGCCACGTTCACAGGTGCATATGATCGCCGAAGTGAAGCGTGCCTCACCATCCAAAGGTATGTTAGCACCTGACCTTGATCCGGTGGCAACGGCCCTTCTCTATGAGGCCAATGGAGCGGCGGCTATTTCTGTCTTAACCGAACCACACTTTTTTCTTGGTTCGCCTGAATACCTGACGGCCATTAAAAAGGCCGTCAACCTGCCGGTATTGCGCAAAGATTTTATCGTTGAGGATTATCAGGTCTACGAGGCACGGGCGTGGGGAGCCGATGCAATCCTGCTCATCTGTGCCATTCTTGACGATACACAGTTGCGCTCTCTGCTGCAACTGGCCCATGAGTATCATATGCACTGCCTGGTTGAAGTGCATAGCCGTGAGGAGGCGCAGAGAGCGGTGGAGGCGGGTGCCAGGATTATCGGCGTCAACAGTCGAGATCTGACGACGTTCAAGATGAATCCCTATCTTTTACGCGAACTACGTCAGATCATTCCAGCCGATCGCGTCGTCATCGCTGAAAGCGGCATTCACACCAGTGCGGATGCACGTCGCCTGGCCCGCTATGATGTACAGGGTATGCTGGTAGGAGAGTCGCTAGTCAAATCACCCGATATCGCCGCACAAATGCACATGCTTTTGCACGCAGCGAATAGCAGTACACAGGTCAAAATCTGTGGACTACGCACCGCCGAACATATTCGTGTCGCCTCAGAGGCTGGTGCCGATATGCTTGGCTTCATTTTCCATGAATCGAGTCACCGCTATATTCAGCCGCAACAGATACCCATCCTGTTAGAGGATGCTCAACTTTCCGCTGAGCAAACGAGGCCCGATCTGGTTGGCGTCTTCGTCAATAAAGAGGCTGGCTTTATCAATGATGTTGTGGAGCAGGCTGGATTACACTTTGTGCAGCTGCATGGCACCGAGCCGCCAGAGTTTTGCCAGCGTATTCATAGCCCGGTCATCAAAGCGCTGCATATCAACGGTCAAGAGGATTTACAGCAGATTAAGCACTACAAAGATGTCGCATGGCGTCTCTTGCTCGATACTCCAACGCCAGAATGGGGTGGCACGGGCATGACCCACGACTGGGAACTCGCCCGGCAGGCCGCTCAAGAGGCACGTATATTGCTGGCGGGCGGTCTCACCGTCGAAAATGTTGTTGCTGCCATCGAGCAGGTCCATCCCTGGGGCATCGATGTCAGCAGCGGCGTCGAGAGCAACAAGCAGAAAGACAGCACCAAGATACAGGCATTCCTCGCCGCCATACGAGGAACCGTTCCCATAACGTAACCCGATCCTGAACAAATCAATCGTAGTGCTCTATCAACGCTCATTGCATGATTTTTCCTCCTGTAGGGGAGCCATTTAGTATCCCGTGTGTGAACATGCAATGACATTTGACAGAGGAGTAGGGGCGCGATGCAACGAAGCGCGAATAAGCCTGGGTGCCCCTTCATCATTCAGAGAAAGAACAAACACAATGCAGACACAGAACCAGACAGAGAAGACGTATCAACACAACCTTTATCCTGACGAGCGCGGACGCTTCGGCGACTTCGGCGGAAAATTCGTGCCTGAAAGCCTGATGGCTGCACTGGCAGAATTGGAAGCCGCCTATGACGAGTCGCTTACCGACGAGGCGTTTCAGGCTGAACTACGTTCACAACTCTCCAGCTTTGTCGGGCGACCAACCACATTACATTATGTGCCACGTTTCTCCGAGCTGGTTGGATCGGGCGTCAAGATCTATCTCAAGCGTGAAGACCTGGCCCATACGGGAGCGCACAAGATCAACAACGCATTGGGGCAGGGTCTACTAGCCAAACGCATGGGCAAAAAGCGCATCATTGCGGAAACGGGAGCCGGTCAGCATGGTGTCGCCACGGCAACGGTCTGCGCGATGCTCGGACTGGACTGTATTATCTATATGGGCGAGGTCGATATCCAGCGTCAATCGCTCAACGTCTTCCGCATGAAACTGCTTGGTGCGGAGGTGCGACCAGTCTCCAGTGGCACCAAAACGCTCAAAGATGCCATCAACGAGGCCATTCGCGACTGGGTCACCAATGTTGAAACAACCTTCTACCTGTTTGGTACAGCGGCTGGCCCTCATCCCTATCCAAGAATCGTGCGCGACTTTCAATCCGTTATCGGGATAGAGGCACGCAAGCAAATTCTTGCGCAAGAGGGACGCCTGCCCGATAGCATCTATGCCTGCATCGGGGGTGGCAGCAATGCCATCGGCATCTTCTATCCTTTTGCCGATGCAAAAGAAGTTAAGCTGATTGGCGTTGAAGCAGGTGGCACCAGTCTGGAAGCCGGCCATCATGCTGCTACCCTGGTAATGGGGAAGCCCGGCGTCCTGCATGGCACGCTCAGCTACCTGATACAGGATGAGGATGGACAGGTGTTAGACACACATAGCATTTCCGCCGGTCTTGATTATCCAGGCGTAGGACCAGAGCATAGCTATCTCAAAGATACGGGTCGTGCCAGCTATGTCTCCGCCAGCGACGAGACGGCGTTACGCGGCTTACAGGTACTTAGCCGTACAGAGGGTATCATCCCTGCGCTGGAGTCTGCTCACGCCCTGGGTTATGTCTTAGAACAGGGCGAAAAAGGTTTGCTTACGCCCAATTCGCTGATCGTTATTAACCTGTCGGGGCGTGGCGATAAAGATATGAATACTGTTGCAAAAGCGCTCAATGTCAACCTGTAGAGGCTATATGGCGAAAAGCGAAAAATTACGATGAGCACATTTCGTTATCATGCCGATATTCTGGTCCGCTATCCCAATGTGATTGGTGGTGTTATTCTGGCGCAAGGGATTATCAATGGTCCGACGCCCGATAATTTGCGCAGAGCGTATCAGGCAGAGCAGGAAGTGGTAAAAGAGCGTATTGGCAACACACCATTGAGCCAGATTCCATCATTGGAGGCATGGCGTGGCGCATTTCGGCGCTTTGGGGTCGATCCCACCCAATATCGGAGCGCCGCTGAAGCCTTGCTGCGTCGTTTGACGAAGAAAGGCGATATTCCGAGCATCAATCTGCTGGTTGATATTGGCAACATGATTAGCATTCGCTATGCCTTGCCCGTGGCCGTGATTGATGCTCAAGCTATCCAGGGCGCAATCACCGTTCATTTCGCGGATGGCTCAGAGCGCTCTTCGATGCTGGGGAAAAGCGAAAGCGACCATCCAGAGCCGGGAGAAGTCATCTTCTCCGACGAAGGAGGTCAAATAGTTGCCCGTAGATGGTGCTGGCGACAGGGTGAGGAAAGCGCAGCTCAGGCCAATACAACCGCTGCGCTCATCGCTATAGAAGCCCATCATGCAAACGGGCGTCGTGACATTGAAGCAGCGCTCACCGATCTGCAAGAACTATTGCACAAATACACGGGTGGCACGCTCCAGGCGTATGTGCTGGATGCAGACCACCCAACAACCAATTAAGCGTGGAGGCGTAGGGACCAGATTATGCTCTTTTACAAGAGAGAAGACCGAGGAGAAATATATGCAGGCAACCAACGAGAACACAACCAATCCGGAGGCGACCATTATACCAGCACAACGGATTGTACAAGCATTCAAACGTGCACATGAAGAGGGGCGAGGCATTCTCATTCCATATTTTATGTCGGGCTATCCTTCAGCACAGCAGAGCGTTAAGATCGTCGTTGCGGCAGCCGAAGGTGGAGCGGATATCATCGAACTGGGTATGCCTTTTAGCGATCCACTCGCCGACGGAGCCACGGTCCAGCATGCGGGCCAGATCGCGCTCGAACGGGGTATGACCATCAATGGCTGCATGCAGGTCGCACATCAGATAGCAGCCCAGGTAGATGTCCCCCTGATCCTGATGGGATACTATAATCCCATTCTCGCGTATGGCCTGGAGCGCTTTTGCAGAACCGCCAGGGAGAGCGGCGTCTGCGGCATAATCGTGCCTGACCTCCCAACAGAAGAGGCCCTTCCCCTGCGCGAAGCAGCTATAAAAGAGGGAATTACCCTGATCTTCCTGATCCCTCCAACTGCACCGAATGAGCGTATAGCGCGGGTCGTGGAACTGACAGCAAGTGGGCCAGGAGGCTTTATCTACTGCGTCTCGCTCAGCGGAGTCACTGGCGCACGAGACGAGTTACCGGCTCATTTACATAGCTTCATTGATCGGATACGCGGCTATACGAAGAATACAAACATCCCATTGGCGATTGGGTTTGGGCTTTCGACGCCTGAACATGTTGCCAGTATCACGCGCTATGTTGAAGGAGCGGTCGTGGGAAGCGCGTTAGTGAACTTGATCGACCGCAATGCAGAAGATAAGCAGGTTGAGGCTGTACGACAGTATATCCAGAGTCTGGCGCAAAGATAATACACTGCTGATACCATCTCTACATCACCTCTCAAATGCAGCTAAGGATGTAGCCATCGCAATACATTCTTAGCTGCATTTGTGCCTTCCTACATAAGGCCAGCATCACGAGCACGAATAATGGCCTCAGCCCGACCAGCTACTTGCAACTTGCTGAAAATTGTAGAGACATGGTTGCGTACCGTTTTAGGGCTGATCACCAGCTTTTCAGCGATCGCGGGATTGGTGTATCCTTGCGCAATCAAGATGAGAATCTCGCGTTCACGCTCTGTCAGTTCGGGAAAGGTTTGAGTGGGCACATG
>JACDAE010000697.1 GCA_013695595.1 Ktedonobacteraceae bacterium
CCTTTGGGGTGATGGACATCACCGCTCCCCTGGATTTCTCCGATAATTCCTTCGACATGGTCAACGAGCGTCTCATCGCCTTCCTTTCGCCCGCGCAATGGAGCACCCTTCTTCAGGAATGTAAGAGGATCGTACGACCAGGCGGCATCATCCGGCTCACGGAAAGCGATGTGGTCTCCACCAGCACTGCCACCGATGCCCTCTTCAGCCTGTTCTATCGGGCGATGGCACGTGCCGGGCAAAGTTTTTCGGCGAGCGGACGCGTGCTGGGCATTACCTCCCGGTTGGGCTATCTTTTACGCAATGCCGGGTGCGTCAATGTACAACATAAAGCCAGCGCCATGGACTTCTCAGCAGGGTCGGAGGGGCATGAGACGCTCTGTGAAGTTGTCTACGTCATGTTCAGTTTAATGAAACCATTTCTCATCGGCACAGGCGTCTCCACGGCTGAAGAGGTGGATCGTCTTCTAGAGCAGATGCAGATTGAGATGCATACGGATGACTTCTCAGCGGTGATGTTTCTTCTGACGGCATGGGGCGAGAAACCTCAATAAAGGGGTCTAGCAGATTTTTACAATAAAACACGCATGGTACGTGGGGGACCATATTTTATAGGCTAAAACTCAATGAATTGTTAGACGCTATAAATATGATCCCTACGATCATGTTCGTTTTATATTCAATAATAGCGATTTAGCTTTTACGGGCACTGACGAAGCCAGCCCCTGGGAACGCTGAGAAGCGATGGAACTGCGCCTCCTCTGTTTCCACATGTGAGAAACCAGTATCCTTAATGAGGGCAGCCAGATCTTGCATGTTGCTTCCCCCAGCGTGAAAGCGGGCAGATTGGCCCTGACGTTCCTGCTTGCGCTTGAAATCGGCAATAACTAACCTACCCTCCGGCTTGAGCACACGAGCAATTTCTGCTAGTCCCTGACGCTTGAGGCTAGCTGGCAAATGATGCATCATTAAGGTGGAAAACACCACATCGAACGTCTGATCAGGGAAGGGAAGCTGCTCGATCACCCCAATCTGGAACTCAATAGGCAAATTACGCCGATCTGCTTTCAAGCGAGCACGGGCAATCTGTTCTATTCCTGGATCAATACCTGCAACGCGGCCAGTTCTACCAACACGGCGTGCTACTGCCAGCGCCAGCGTGCCCGTGCCGCAGCCCACATCCAACACCTGCTCTCCCGGTTCTATATGGGCCAGGTCGGCGGTCCTCTGCCTGAGATCACGCAACTGGCTACGGAACAAAAAGAGGTCGAGAAACCATTCCATCAGATCGTAGCGCCAGCCCCCATTGATGGGCAGCCCTTTTGTCTCTTTAGCGGACGCCTTAACCGCCGTGGTGTGACGATGACGTGCGAACGAATGCATAGATCTTACTCCATTCAAAAAATCTGTCTTCTATCAGAAAGGTATTGACAATGTGACAGGATCGAGACATACTGTCTCAAAAAGAGAAGCCTGTCTGATCTCAAGTGTAATCGTATACACACGGGGAAACAAGTTCAATCGACAAGATTTGTCTCATTTGAGACAAGGAGCGCCAGATGACTCAGCAAGTTAAAAATCTTCGCCTGAGACGAACGCAGAAGTTGTTGCGAGAGGCCTTAATTGAGTTGATCGAAGAGCGAGGCTTCGACGCGCTCACCATCGGCGAATTGACCGAGCGTGCGCTGGTAAGCAGAGCTGCGTTCTATCGCCAGTATCAAGACAAATACGATCTGGTGGAGCAGATCTTTGCGGAAGCCATGGACGCTCTGTCGAACGATGTTGGAGACCGCCTGGGACAAGATCATCCGGCAGAGGTCTGGGTGAAGTTCTTCGAGCACATCGAGCAATACGAACGGCTCTACAGAGCACTGCTTGGCAGAAAGGGTAGCCCGTGGTTTGTAATGAAGATGCGTGCATCTATGACCGACCTGGTGAAAGACTATGGGCACCCACCCAATAGAGGAAACACGAGCATGCACCTGGTCCATACCTCATCTGATGAGTTCGTGCCAGACCTGGTGGCTACGATGCTTGTGGAAGCTATCTCCTGGTGGCTTGAACACGCAAGACCCTATACGGCTAAAGAGATCGCCACACGTAGTTCCCTTCTTGCGGCTGCCATCTTTAAGGAAGCGAGCACCTGGCAATGAGCACCTGTTCAGCCCACTAACATGCCAAAAAACGCTATACAGGAACTACAGGAACTGGCCCGCCAGGTCAATCGCCTGCCCCACTGTTAGCGAATGCCCAAAGGTCCACGCCTCCGCCCACTGCTGCTCGTCCACAAGGGAGCAAATATACTGATGCACCATCTGGACGAATGCATTAGAGTTGGTCCAGGGTGTCAGGCCGATCGTCTCCATCAAGTTGTCGGCGGCACCTTGCAATTGGGCCGCATAGAGGCTCGCCTGAGCCGGGTCTGGTACTCCCCGCATGCCGAATGCGACGCTTAACCAGCATAGCCCGGTTGTGATGTATTGCTTGTGATCCAGCTTATAACACAACTGCACACTCTTCAGCAGGCTGTCAATGGCTTCCGCATACTTGCTTTCCAGGATCATCATCGCGCCCTGATCTTTTAACACATCGGCAACCGCGCTCCTGTCACCCACCTGCTCAAAGACATTCCGGGCCTGCGTATACAATGAGCGCATCAGCTCAAAATCACCCATGAAGCCGGCTGCCGTCCCCAGATAAAAGAGCAATTGACCACGCAGCCAGGGATTGTCTCGCCGGGCAAGAACGCGTAAGCCCTCCTGGCACGCCAGTTGCCCGATCTCATACTCACTAGTTGCATAGGCAGTCCAGGCACGATGCAGGTGAGCGGTTGCTAACCCCTCCGGATCGTCCAGGCGCTTCCAGAGCTGAATACTCTCTTCTGCCAATGCAACTGCGCGCGGCTGGTCGTTTTCCAGGCATGCCAGACGAGCAGCTTCACTCAAGGCTTTCGCACGGGCAGCCTGCACAGTAGCGCTGGCATCATCCCCCGACGATACTTGTAGGGCTGACCCTAGCCAGTAGCGCGCCTCCGCCAGATACCCCTGCCACTCCCAGTATGGCCTGAAAGCAGCGGTCAGGCGCAGGTATAGCTCAAGTGCAGAGAGATCAGGAACGGCCTGTGCCAATGTGTTCTCTACGGCTACAGGAAATACGGGTATCCGCAGACCTTCCCTGGCGCCTTGTAGGGACCACTCCATTGCGGCACGGAAATTATCACGATCCGTCGTCAGTTCTGCCAGCCAGGTCAATTGCTCTGGACCCCGTATGCCACGTTCGGCGGCCTCCGCGTTTCTTAAATAATAGCAAGCGTGCCAGTCCCGCAGCCGCTCAAGCTCCTCCCGGCTCTGCAATTGTTCTAGCGCATACTCACGCAGCGTCTCTAACATGGTAAAGCGCGTCTGGGTATCCGGTAAGAGCGTTACCAGGCTATTGTCCAGTAACCGTTCAAGCATGTCCAGCGCGTTCGCATCATTCTGATCTGTCATAGCTTCTTGCATCATTGCTTCAGCCGCTTCGAGGGACCAGCTCCCCACAAATATTCCCAATCGCCTGAACCAGCGTTGCTCCATTGGGGAGAGCAGATCATAGCTCCAGGCAATCGTATCGCGCAACGTTTGCTGTCTCTCCGGTACATTCCTGGCCCCTTTCGTAAGCACAGGTAGCCGAGCCTGCGCAAGACGCTCAAAGAGGGCCTCTGGTGACAGCACTTTCATCCGCGCAGCCGCCAACTCCAAAGCCAATGGTAACCCATCAAGCCTCACACAGATCTGCATCACGGTGGCTGCATTCTTGTTAGTCAATACAAAGTGCGGCTGGACGGCCTGTGCGCGTTCCACAAATAGCTGGATGGCTCCGTACTGCACAAGTTCTGCCTTATCAAGCACAATGTACGAATCTGGAAGATCTAATGGTGGCACACTCAGCTCTCGCTCGCCATACAGATGCAACACCACCCTGCTCGTCACCAACACCTTCAGACCTGGCACACCTGCCAGCAACTCATCGAGCAAAGGGGTCGCTTCCTGCAACTGCTCAAAGTTGTCGAGCACTAGTAAGAGTTGTCGCTTTTTCAGCGTCGTGATCAAGCTCTGGAGCGGCGTCAGGTTGGGGATAGCTTGAATATTAAGGGCTTGAATAATACTCATAGGCATCTGGGTGGGATCACTCACCGGTGCGAGTGGCACAAACCATGCTCCATGCACAAATGATTCTACTAACTCACAGGCAACATATTGGGCAAGGCGCGTTTTACCGCTCCCACCAGCTCCCACCAGCGTTACAAGACGGACATCCTCGCGCTGTAAGAGATTACGTAAGCGCTCAATGGCCCAATCACGTCCAATGAGGCGCGTCACCTGCGCGGCAAAGTTATGTTGAGGTGGTGGAGTGCTCACAGGTGCCGTATGCGAGAGTTTCGTTGTAAGCGTGCTGAGAGGAGGCGTCTGCCACTCATCTTCGCTGAAGAGAGAACGCTCCTTTTGTACCAGTGTAAGCAGGTGCAGCGCTTCGTCGTAGGCAGTGATCGCATGCCAACCGGCCAGCGCAATCACGACGCGTTGTATCTCCTGGTGGGTAAGACGAGCGCTCCCACTCCCATTCAATTTGCGGCTCAGTACCTTCGGATGTAGGCTCAGAGCTTCTGCCAACTCCTTCTGAGAGTACCCGCTGGCACGCAGGTACTTCTGTACGCAGGAACTAAATGTCTCAACGTTCGTATGTATTCCGTCACTCACATTGCACCTCACAGAGTCTCTATCGTCCTGTCCACCATTGAGTAGATATTGAGTAGATATCGGGTTACCATAGGTATTAGAAAGTAAAGCCCCCATCAGTATACTTAAGGAAAGCCTATAATGCAATAGATCAGGACAACAAAGTAGTAGAGAGGAAATTAATTCAACAATGTGCATCCTTCAGGTTTATGTGCAATGTCATGACAAATTCTTTGAAGTCTCGGCAGATGAGGTGGAGAACGCTGAATTGATGGTCGAAGATATAGTCAGCCGCGTTTTGCTTGATCTTTTTAACGGTGGCACCGTAGATGACGTGGCTATCCATTTTTCTCCGACCCTCTATATGGGCCTCCAGCGCTGCTCTATCCAGGTACGCGCAGAGTGTTCCTGCCAGTGCTTCACACGGCTCCCAGGCACAAAAGAGAGTATGGAACTCGCCATCGAAGCAAGCATGAGCTCTCTTCTACGGGAACTCTTCGGGTCCGTGAGTGTAGAGAACGTAGCCCTACAACCCGCATCACAAGCAGCAGTAGATCAGTCCACACGCTACTCTTATATAGATAGATGCACATGCTACTCATAAATGCATACGTTTCCCTGCACACAATGAGCCAGAGAGCAACCAGAGGTTTTTGCGGGGAAATATATTATAAGCATGGCCGCAACGCTACCATTTGAAAGGAGTCGAAATCCCTTTGTTGACAATAAGCGTCAAGCAGTGCATCTTTATCGACCTGCCGACCGAGGAAATCTTTGCCTATATCAGTAACCTGGAAAACCTTGTTGATTGGTCAAGCATCGTTGCCACTCTCACGAAGGCTTCGCCAGAGACAATGCAGGTAGGGGCGACATTTCAGGGCACCGTCCATTTCTTAAGCAAGTGGCTCGCTCTAACGTTTGAGATCGTTGAGTATGAAGCTGGCCGTTACCTGGCAATCAAGAGCACGTCTAGCGTATCGCCATGCCTTTGCTGCTATCAACTTGATCCTGCGGAAGGTGGCGGGACAAACCTCTCTCAGGAAATGACCATCCAGCATGCGGAAGGCTTCGTGAAGCTGTCACTGCCAGTCGTCCAGAGTGCCGTGCGCCGCCAACTTGAATACGACCTGTTCACGCTCAAAGAGATGCTAGAGGCCAGAATACCTACCTCACGACAAGTCACTTGAACGAGCTGCGCAAAGATGCTAGAGATAGGGTTGGACTATCTGCACCTCTCGTGCGAGTCCAGCCCATTCGTCGTCGTCGGGGCCGCTGTAGATCAGGGTGTAGGGACCGGCGAAATGGGCGGCTCTGGTGATTTCCAGGCATCGGGTATAGTCGGCTGTATCCAATATGCCGGCCTCAGAGAAATGGGCTTTGGCATGGCAGGACTCCGCATAGGTGGCGATCTGTGCGAGATTAGCGTATTTGTCCGACCCACTCCAATTCCCGAAGTCCAGGCATAATCCCACGTGACCGTCCAGTTGCTCGAACAATGCATGGACGGCGGCTGGCGTTGGAAGGACAGCGAACCAGTTTTCGGTCATCAGGCGCAGACCCACTGCTTCGGCCTGTGTGGCAAGTTGCTTGAGTCCCTGTGCGCTTCTGGTGAGGTTGGCTGGTGTGGATGCGGATTTCCCTGCAACGACGCGGGTGCGGCTGGCTCCCAGTGTGCCTGCAATCTCAATCCAACGCCCTATCCAGGCCTGGTCACGCTCCGCATGCGTGGGATGAACGATATCCCCATCGTCGATCAGAAGTGAGAACAACTCGACCTGGGCAGCCTGGATCTCCGCACGCAGTTCCGCCAGGTACCCTGCATCAAGGCTGGGCAGGTGGAAATGGCACAGTTCCATTGTGCGTATGCCAGATGTCGCCAATCGAGCTGGCAATTCCAGCAACGAGAGTGCGCCACGGCCATGGGTCGCCATGGGGATGTCAAAGCCGTCTTCAACACCGTAAAAGTCCGGGCGTCCAAGGGCGCGATGCAGGCTCCATGTGGAAACGGAGAAGCGACGTTCAGTGCTGTTAGTCATCGGATAATCCTTTCTGAGAATGCAGAGGCCGTGAATATATTAGAGATGAGCAGCGAATAGCACACACGCAGCTCCCGGAAGGCTCGCCCGTGCACATGACTCCCAGGAGCGTTGGTAGTGCTGGATAGCGGCAGGACCGTGACTTCATTGCTCTCTTGATTGGCAACGAGCATGAAACGGCCAGCGGGCGCTATGGCGAAATTGCGCGGCCAGTGACCACCGCATGCTTCAATGGCGCTACGCTCCAAACGTCCATCCGCTGCACAGGTAAAGACGGCGATACTGTCATGGCCCCGGTTAGAAACGTAGAGCCGGTCACCTGCTGGCGTGAGATGGAGATCAGCCACGGTGCTCTCAGGTGCTTCGGCTGGCAAGGTGCCAATGATCTGCCGCACCTCTAAGCTCCCCTGTATTTTATCATAAGCACACATAGCCACGGTATTATCCAGCTCGTGCGCAACATATAGATACCGGCCACTCGGATGGAACGCTATGTGGCGAGGACCGGAACCGGGAGCCATAGTGACGTGGGCATGTTCCTGTAGCTGCCCACTTGCTGGATCAAACGCATAGACCACGAGCTGATCAATGCCCAGATCGGCGACGATGGCATAGTGGTTATCGGGGGTGAAGATTGCCGAATGCACGTGAGGACTCTGCTGCCGCTCATGTGGTCCACTCCCATGATGCTGGATATGCTGCGTCATTGCTCCCAACGTGCCATCCGGTAGAATGGGGAGGACGCCCAACGTGCCGGAACTGTAGTTCGATACGAGCAGCCACTTGCCGGTTGCATCGAGCAGCAGGTGACAGGGCCACTCGCCACCACTGGCCTGGGAGTTCAGCAAACGGGGTGCGCTCTCCTGATCGGGCAGTAGCAGCGACCAGGCCTGTCCAGACATACCATCGCGTTCCTGGCTCGTCTCGTTCACCGCGTACAGCCAGCGTCCATTTGGGTGCAGGGCGATGAAAGATGGGTTGGTAATGCCAGCAAGGGACCAGGCAGGGTCCAGGTTTCCTGCTGCATCGTCGAAAGTGAAGGCACGAATGCCAGCTTCATTGGCAGCATTGTAACTGCCGCAATAGAGCGTATGCTGATGCGTATTCATGTGGAGGTATCCTCTCAAAATAATCTTGTCTTAAGAGAATAGTATATCTTAATCCGTCCTCACACAACCCTACGCATTCACCCCACCTCTGCCGATAAACATTCTCAGATGGTTTTTACATCTGCATATGTCTATGTATCGCTATACGAACAGAGCCTTTCTGAGAAAAGGGAGACACATCGATGAATGATCCTCTGGCCCCGGCAACGACGCCGAATGCCAATGACCCACGCTACAAACGAACGATGGTGGAATTTGCGCTGCTGTATGTCAGGGAAGGTCAGATCGTCTCATCGGGCCAAGGTTTCTATCAATGGGTCCCTGATACCACCCTATCGGCACATGAGTACTACGCCATAATAACCATAATAAAGACCTATAATATTCTAGGGCCTCTCTACAGGATAATCCACAGCGTTTATTATGGTTATTATGGCGTAGTACTCATCCCCTCTGAGGGGCACACGAATTATAAAAACGGATACCTGGGTTGTGGGAAAATATCATCAAGGTAGGGAAGCCATTTAGTATTCCGTGCGTGGGATGCCATCATGCTCCATCTGCCCATCGTCTGCCACGGAATACTAAATGGCTTCCCTACCTTGATTTATGATTTTTAACAGCATAGTTGGGTCGCTACACTGCCGTTTTCACGCTCTCATTCCCAATC
>JACDAE010000737.1 GCA_013695595.1 Ktedonobacteraceae bacterium
TGGCGTTCAGATCCCCCACGGTTGGATTGATCTGGGCTAGCGCAACCCGTAATGGCACAATATTCATGAGTCGGTCCTTTCTGGTCTTGACGAAATCAGTGGAACGCATTACGCTACATCAGAGACACACGGAACGTCATTGTTTATAAGGAGTATCCTTCATATGGAAATTCGTGAATTTTTAGCCCTCGTCGTCCCTTTTATTATCGTAATCTATCTTGGATTTGTTCTCTTTATACGTCCAACACGCCCGGTCTTGCTCGCCTCGCTGCTTGGTGGCCTCGTGATGGGGCTGATCAACATGCTATTTGACATCGTTGCCTACTATGCTGGCTGGTGGTATTATAACCTCAATGGCCTTACTTTGCATGTCCCCTTGCCATTTTATATCACGCCTGTCCTCATTTATGGAAGCATTGTCTACCTTTTGATCTGGCGCTTCTGGACTGGTCAAGGTCGTTGGTTCGCTCTCCTCTTGCTTTTTGGCGTACCTACTTTCTGTATTCTGCGTGATATTCTAGGTATGACGAGCGGTTCTTCCTATATAATCTGGAAAAGCGCATTTTCCGTGCCAATTATGATTGCTATGTGGTTGCTCGCTTTCTACATTGGCTTTTTACTGTTCCAACGCCTGGCTCCCCCACGCCCAGAATTAACATGGCAAGATCAACAGAAGACCGAAGAGCCTCTGGAAGCAGAGCAGATGTAGATCTTTACATAAAAACATAAGGAGGACACGAATGTACCCCCATCTCCAATCTGGCTACACTATACGCCACCCCACTGAGAATGATATTCCCGCAATTATCACGGTCATACGCGAATTTGATATCGCCGAAACCGGGGCTCCCGATGCGTATTCTCAGGAGGATATCCTGCTTGACTGGGAAGAATTGGATCGTACACGTGATATCTGGGTGGTCATCGCGCCAGATGGTATACTCTGTGGTTATGCTACGTTGACGCCCGAACAGAAAAGTGACCGCATCTTTGCCGATGGTTATGTCCATCCAGTTCATTATGGGCGTGGTGTGGGGACAACTCTTGTGGAGTTGATGGAGGCGCGTGCTAAAGAGGTTATCGCGGCTCTGCCGGAAGGGCCACAATGGATATTGGTCAATAACATTATTGCCAACAGTCCAGCCTCACGTGCCTTGCTTGAGACACGCGGTTACACGCTTACAAGAGTATATTTCCGTATGTCTATTGAAATAAACACACCTCCTCCGCAACCCGTATGGCCTCAAGGTATTGTTGTACGTGTCTGCGATGAGGGCGAGGAAGATATCCATCGTGCCTATCAAACCATCGAAGAAGGCTTTCAGGATCACTGGGCACATGCACCTCGGAGCTTCGATCAATGGTGGCATCGCATACCTCGTGAGCAGTTTGACCCGACGCTCTGGTTCCTTGCATACTTCGGTAATGAAATTGCAGGTGCTATACTATGTCGTGTACGTGAAGATGGGCAGGGTTGGATTGAACAACTGGCTGTACGTCGTCCCTGGCGCAAGCACGGCCTGGGCACTGCCCTGTTATATCACGCCTTCTTGACATTCCAACAAAGAAACATTCTCAATGTAGGCCTGGCCGTAGATGGTCAAAGTTTAACTGGCGCCCAACGTCTCTACGAACGTGCCGGAATGCATATCACAATGCGCATCGGTCGCTACGAAAAAGAGCTGTGAAATTGAACACAATCCGCCTGTCAGGCTTTATAGAGAAGCACGAATAATTTTTCAGAGGAGAACATCACCGTGGAATATTCGCAAGAGCAATTCATTGCCTCTCTCAATAATAGTCAAGGTTCTGTGTGGAATGTTCTTGATATAAAACTGGTACAGGCGGAGAAGGACCGTGTAGTAGCGACGATGCCGATTGGCCCTAATCATCGCCAGCAGGTCGGCTATCTACATGGAGGTGTTTCCGTTGTGCTGGCCGAATCTATCGCCTCTATTGGAAGTGTGCTCAACATCGATGCGAACAAACAGATGGCGTTCGGGCTGGAGATCAATGCCAATCATCTACGTCCCAAGCGTGAGGGAATGCTTACAGGAGTTGCAACACCCATTGCCCTTGGACGTACAACACATGTCTGGGATGTACGCATTACTGATGAGCATGAGAAGCTGATCTGCGTTTCGCGCTGCACCGTTGCGGTTGTAGATCGCCCCCCTCAATAATGGCAATCCTCCCAACACATCTCCCAATTCTTTAGATTGAGCTAACGTTCAGTTGTTGACATATCAGCCAGTACGGCAGCCAGATTTTCATACGTAAACTCTGGCTTGGTGCTCGCTTTCGCCAGGGTAGTGCGTGTATCTTTGCCTGAAAGCACAAATAACGTATGGGTGTCCGCAGCCTTACCAGCCAGAATATCGGTATCGAGGCTATCGCCAATCATAATAGTTTCATCTGGCTTGCTCTCTAAGAGCCTCATTCCTTCCCACAGGAGTCCTGGTTCTGGTTTGCCGATTACTTCTGGATGTATGCTACTTGCACCTTCAATTGCAGCCACCATTGCCCCACAGCCGGGGATAAGGCTACCTGCAATTGGCAGCAGTGAATCGCGATTGATGGCCACGAAAGCAGCACCTGCCATCACAGCCTGCACAGCTTCGGTCAGAGTCGTATAGTTGAAAGTGCGATCAAGTCCAACGAGTACAGCGTCAGGGGTTTGTTTGTTTTCGTTCGCAATACGTAATTTGTAGCTACGAGTCAGCTCAAAAAGTGGTTGTTCGCCGACGATATAAATATTCCCACCTGGAAAACGGCGTGCGATATTCTGTATCGCCGCCTGACCTGCTCCGAGTACATGTGAACCATCGCTAGCGATGCCCAGGCGTGCCAGTTTCTCCAGCACCTGTGTTTCGCTGGCAAAAGAATTATTGGTGAGAAAGAGATATTTCTTCTGGTGAGTATTAAGCCAGGCAACAAATTCTCTGGCACCGGGAATGATCTCCTCGCCCCGGTAGACGACGCCATCGAGATCAATAAGATAGGTATTGTATGCTGATAACATAATTTTGTAGTATCCTTGCCAATCACTCGCGTATCAACTGCTCGCGAATAGCGATTACTTCGCGTCTCAATGTGGGATTGACGTTGATTTCGCGATCAATCTTTTCGCAGGCATGCAGGACGGTACTATGATCACGTCCACCAAAGAGCTGACCTATTTCGAGCAGCGAGACCTGCGTCTCCTGCCGGATCAGGTACATGGCGATCTGCCTGGGCATCACAATGTGCTTGTCGCGCTGTTTGCCACACATTGCCTCCATTGAGATGCGATAGTACTCAGCCACAGCCTGAGCGATCTGGTGGCTGTTGAGGCGTGTTTCACGTGTATCGTTGCCCAGGGAAGACATGGCCGCACGGGCGACTTCCATGGTAAGTTCCATGCGATGCAGTTGCTGATAAGCCATCAAGCGGTTCAAGCAGCCTTCCAACTCACGAATGTTTGTTTGTACACGCCCTGCAATGTAGGTAATGATGTCGTCTGGCACCCGATAGTGCAGAACATCGGCTTTGACGCGGAGAATAGCCATACGCGTTTCCAGATCTGGTGGTTGAATATCGGCGATCAGTCCCCATTCAAAGCGCGATCTCAGGCGCTCTTCCAGGCTCAAAATGGCTTTGGGTGGACGATCACTACAGATGACGATCTGCTTGCTCATTTCGTGCAGACTATTAAATGTATGGAAAAATTCTTCCTCCGTTGATTCTTTACCAGCAATAAACTGAATATCGTCGACGAGCAGAATATCGACCGAGCGATACTTGGCGCGAAATTCTTCAGTTGTGCGATAGCGAATGGCGTTGACAATATCATTGGTAAATTGTTCCGATGAGACATAAAGGACTGCCAGTCCAGTGTGGACACCCCGGTGGCCGATGGCATGCAGAAGGTGTGTTTTGCCCAGACCAACCCCACCATATAGGAAAAGCGGATTGTAAGATTCACCCGGAGCTTCCGCAACGGCAAGAGAGGCGGCGTGTGCGAGACGATTGCTACTTCCGACAATAAAGGCATCGAACGTATAGCGTGAATTGAGTCGATTGTGCATCAGGATATTTGCACGTTGCTCATTATCCCAATCCTCAAGGGAATCCGCAGAACTCGTATCTGCGTAGCGCGAGTCGGGTTGTGGAAATGATGAGTGGGCGGCTCTTCCTGGCTGCATATCGGAGTAAGCATACGTGTTTTTCGGCTGCTGGGTGAAAGATGCACGTTCAGATGGCGCTCGATCATGCCTGATGAGCGTATCTGGAGTATCCTCTTCTGAATTATGTGTTACGGAAAGTGTTACTGCCTGACCAGTAAGGTCTGCAAGGATCTCTTCAATAGGAAGACGCCAGCGTGTGTTGATGATATCATAAGCCAGATTGTTGGGAACTTGCAGCGTAAAATAGACTCCTTGCTGCTGTCCAACACTTGTTGCATCGATGTCGTCAGCGTCGGTCCCTGATGTGCTCGTGAGGTGAGCTTCCTGTAGCCATATTTTGCTGGTTGCATCGATTGATGTGAGTTCCAGCCGTTCGAGGGCAGTACGCCAGATAGTAACTGTGTTCACCGGTAATCTCCCATGGCTAGTCTGCGACGAGTGCGATACACTCAATCTCGACCAGCGCTTTGCGTGGCAGTTCGGCGACGGCCACTGTTGAACGAGCAGGGGCTGTGCCCGTAAAGTAGCCCGCGTACACAGTATTCATCGCTTGAAAATCGCTCATCTGTGTGAGAAAGACGGTTGTCTTGATAACACTTTTGAGAGAGGCACCAGCGCTTTCCAGTACAGCCTGTAAATTTTGCAGGACGCGATGCGTCTGTGTCTGTACATCATCGCCAACAATTTCGCCGGTGCCAGGATCGAGTGGTATCTGACCAGATGTATAAATAAACTGACCATAACGAATTGCCTGGCTATACGGGCCGATCGCTACGGGTGCGTGGGGTGTAGTAATTTGTTTTTGTTCCATTATACTTTTTCCAACATTAAACAAGCACATACCTGTCTTATAAAACAACGATTTCAGGAGAATTGGTGTTACAGGGAAAGAAAGGGAGACGTTTTTCTCATCTTTGCCTTCCAAATCCCTGCCTATAGTATATGTGGGTTAAGAGAGACTGCACATCACATACGTGACGAAACGTCCTACCAATTTGTCTTATGGCGTGTATTGCCCACGCCCCGGCGGAGGAAAACGTCCTGGCCCATCATTCCCTAAAGAATAATTAGGTGGGTATGCCTGAGCAGCGGGTCTAGTCGATGCCACCGGTTTGCTACGCATAATTTCTTTTGCACAATGACGTAGTGCTTGCTGCATTTCAGCCGCAGAACTGAAACGATCTTCTGGCTCCTTTTGCAACGTGCGTAGGACAAGTTGCTCAAGTGCAGGTGGAATAGCCGGATTGAACTGGCGCAATGATGGTGGGTTTGTTGATGCGTGCTGCATAGCGATAGAGACGGCTGTTGGACCCACAAAAGGCGGCCTTCCCGTCAACATTTCGAACATCACAACGCCGAGCGAGTAAAGGTCGGATGATGCAGTGAGTGTCTCACCTCGTGCCTGCTCTGGTGAGAGATAGTCAGCGGTACCGAGTACAATACCACTATTCGTCAGTCCAGCGTCTTCAGCTACACGTACAATACCAAAGTCAGTGAGCTTGACCCAGGCACCGCCGTCGCCAAATGCGCCGCTGCCTCCGTTGTTGCCTCCACCACTCCAGGTGAGCATAATGTTTTGCGGTTTGATGTCACGATGAATAAAACCGCGAGCGTGTGCTACTTGTAGGACCGAACAGACCTGGACCGCAATCTCAATTGCCTCGCGCGGCTGAAGTTGACGCCGCTGGCCGATGAGTTGCTTCAACGTCGGACCATGAATATATTCCATCACCAGGAAGTACTGGCCCGATTCCTCGACAAAATCATAAATAGTGACGGCATTGGGATGAGCAAGCGCCGCAGCTGCACGAGCTTCGCGCCGGAAGCGTTCAACAGCTCGCGCGTCGTTCTTATCCAGGGATCGCAAAACTTTGATCGCAACGATCCGCTCTACGCGGTGATCCCAGGTTTTAAACACGCTTGCCATACCACCTGTGGCGATATGTTCACGAATCTCGTACCGTCCAGCAATCAATGTGCCTTCAAATTGGTTCAACGTTCCACCTCAAGCGACCTGGGCGATTACACCACAAGGGATAAACAGTCTCAGTGGCTAGTATACCATTAATGGGTTATGTCGTCGAGTTCTCCATGACCATGGTTAAGCATCTACTCTGGCTCGAATTCGCGAAATTGTTCAGTTAGTCCGAACCTCATTCCAATATCTAGCACGTTCATCCAATTTTTGACTATGAATGAAGAACAACAGATATATTTACCGTGCAAGCAGAGAACAATTTGCTCCTTGTGATTGTAATAGAAAGCTTGTATCTTTACCATCCATCATGCCAGCGAAATGCAGCGACTTTTTCTGTCCACATGTTTCAGGTGCCGTCTGAATCGTCAATTCAAGTGGAGCATAGACGCTGGCTTGAGCCTGGAATAACAGGTCATAAGTATGTTTGTTTGGGGGTGGCACATACCATGAGAGCGTTACTTTCATTATACAGTTTTTAGGAATGACGACCCAGCCGCCAAACATAGCCCGCCCTGCCTCATCGCTTTGTAGATTCGGTGGCGCTCCCGTTACATCAAGTGGGCGATCTGCCAGTCCTGCTGCAGGATCATTGATATAGGAAGTTGAAGGTCCTAATGTAATCGGCTCTGAGCAGACAAGCGACTTATCTCCGTAAACATCTGATTGACAGAGAGTATAATTCGATTGTGCATCTCCACAATAGGGTTTCCCGCTTTGATCAAAGCCATTTCCAGCAATAAGCTGGCTATTCGTAGGGGTGTATATGCGGATATAGTCTCGATATGTATCCAGCCCATAAACATCACCCTTCTGCTGATAATCCAACGTCACTTGCAGGTGATGGGTGGCCCCACCTTGATTATCCAGTGCAATCGTATCCTTGATTGACGTTGCCACATATTGCGAGGCTTTGCTTGCACTCAGGTTAGACTGTACAATAAAAAGGCCGTCATGAGTGGTAGCGCGATCCAATGTTGCTGTCGAACCGTACTTGCCAATCAGCGCTTCAAGCTGAGGATTGGTAACGTAGATCTGGAGATCTTTGCTTTTCATTGATTGAAGGATTTCATTCGCCATCGGTAACAATTTGTTGATGGAGAGATGATTTACCGAACTAAGAAGTCCTGTTGTAACACGTTGCGTAAAGAGCTTGCGTGCCACCTGTGGATCTTCAACCTTTTCAATGATCTCTTCGCGGCGAATACCTCTATTATCTAATTGATAATAATGAAGACGAGCCTGTAGATTCTGCTCAGTAATGGTTTCTCTATATGCTGGAATTGTAATTGGACCGGTCACATGGAGAACTTGTTGTATGAGTGTAGGGGTAAATATAATTACTCCATCAACATGTTTTCCGAATTCATAGGCGTAACGATCCATGGCTATTTTGGCCGAGGTAGGAAAATCGGCGGAGAGGTTGGCATCGCGCAAACCAAAATTTGGAATAGGCCACCAGCCTGAGTAAGGATCTGGGGCCACCTGGCCGACCACTTTGGGATAAACTGTAGGGTCAGGGAGAGAATCCTGATGACTTTCCTCATACTTACCAATGTTCGAAAGCTTCAATTGTCCCATATGACTGCCATTTAAAGTGAGATCGCCAAATTGTCCAGTGAAACCACCCGTAGCGCGTAGTTCAGAGCTATCCATAGGTTCAACCAGAAAGGCACGTGGACTATCAATGCCCAGAAACCATCCCACCATGTTGATCCATTGCTGCTTCTGAGCAAGGCTGGAGTCAAGTATAGGCAGGAGTGGCAAAATAGATGTAACCAACTGACGCTCTTTTGCGCTGATAGGTAAAGCATTCAGCGATAGTTCTTTTGCATTTATATTCATATTATGGACGAGCGGCGTTATTGTAGTAAGCATAGTATTGATCTCTTGAAATGAAGACGCATTGATAAACGGTTTCAGTGGCCCATTTGAGGTTGTAGAACTTTGTTGAAGAGCAAGTGTTACGGTTGGCGCAATATCAATTGCAACCTTGATAAATTGCTGTGCTACATCTGTTCCATCAACTGCGATATGACCAAGCGCTCGCATCGTTTTAATCTGTGCAGGAGCGATGCCAGAGGACAGGCCAATAACGCTATTATTATCAAGTGTATTGCTCAAGGATACGAAATTAGCATGCGCCATTTCAAGTTCTGTCTGTGCCTGACGCAGTTTATTCTGATTAAAATATTTGCCCGGACCATCATTGCTGCTACCATGAAAGAGAGCAGGAATCGCTTGCAAATGGCCAATTCCATCCTGAGCTTGCTTATAGAGAACCACACCATCGATAATTTCAAATATAATGATGATTGAAGGAATCAGTGATGCGATAAGGAGAACGATCAATAACTTTTTCTTGTTTGATGAAAGTGGAGGGCGTTGACGTTTTTGTGGCGGTGCATTGCCAATATATGGGGGCGGTATAACGGGAGGTTGTAATGGAACGGTAATACGCCGTAAGGGGACGGTGGGATGTTTACGCGTTGGAGCATCCGCTATAGAAGGAACTGGATAAGGCATAGGTGCCAGGGGAGCAGTAGGATGTTTGCGCGTCTCTACGTCTGCTATAGAATTCCTGTTAACTGGAACATTTTGAGTTCCGTTTTGAGATGGATCAGGAACGAGAGGAAGCTGGCTCAGGGTAAAAAGTGGGCGAAACAGCTTTCGACCAGACGTATTGAGCATAAAGTCCTCCGATTATGTATACAAATTAGTGTTGTTATTGTGTCAGTCCTCTCCTTTATGGACTTTTTACTCGTGATGAGAACCGATTTTACTTTACTATCATCAACCATTCATTGTGTTAAGACCGAAAAAATAGACTGCTTACTTGTCTTATATACTTGCATCTACTATCTAGTAGCGTATGGCTGGGGCCGATAGTATTGAAACTAGTATTTATGGGGCATGCAATGCAACGCTTTGCATTGCATGCCCGAAGCGAGCGGAAGTGGGATTCATCGAGGCTGCGTTTTAGGGTCCCCAGAAGGGGCGTGAGTCTCCATCGAGTTGCCCATTGGCACTGGTTAGTTGTATCGGACTGCCAGTCATTTGATACTTTCCTGTTTTATCGACATGCACATTGGCCAGCCAGATGTCGAAAACATTATTGTTGTAGGCGAGGTAGGCAATCTGTTTGCCATCGGGCGACCAGACGGGATCGCTGATATACTGTCCAGCCAGGAGCAACGCAGACTTATTAAAGGGCTGCAATGCCTGCTTTTCAACTGTCGTATTATTTGGATCCTGCGTCACATTGTTGGCAACGGGCATCACATAGAGTCCCATACTAACGCTGCTTTGCCGTCGTATATACGCGATAGAATTGCCATCGGGCGAGAATGCTGGTTCCATACTTTGCTGATTGGTATTTGCCGGCGTGAGAGGGATAGCCGGGTCAGCTACCGGGCTATAGACACCAGGGTTATTAGCGATAGCGTTGGGATTCTCCAGGAAAATCTGTATAATTTGTTGGGTCCCAGTTGGATCATATTGATAATGAGTGAACACAATCTGATCGTTGTGATGAGGGCGATACACCGGATCTCGATCTCCTCCATCACCGAAGGAAGCATATGCAACGGCCTGTGTCGTAGTAGTAACCTGATTTGCCGTAAGAGGGGGTTGCCCTATTGGTAGTGAGAAGATCTGCAGGTCTGAAAAGTAAGCATTGTTAAATGGGGCACCCAGGCTTTTCCAATAAAACTGTTTTTGCAGGTCGCTCAAGAAGAGCAGATTTTTGCTATCCGGTGACCATGTGGGCTGAGCAAGCCAGTAATAGTTGTTGGTCCCATCACCTGCTGCTATATAGAAATTTCCACCACCACCTATAACGGTCCGCAGAGGGGGGCCACCATTTGCTGGCATATAGACGAGGTTGGAGTAGTTCGCGTAATGGGCGCTAAAGGCAATCCACTTACCATCAGGAGAGACCGCTGGATCCACCGCTGTGATGCCACTTGTCAACTGGTGGGGTGTGCGTGTCCCATCAAGGACGTATAGATTATGGTTAAGTGTAAAGTAAATTTTCCCTTTAAAAACAGCCTGGTCAGTATTATTGATACCGAGATTGCCAGTTTTTGTGAAGTTGTTGTTATTTGCCGTGTTACTACTACTACCTATCCCTAAGCAGCTCTGCAAGCTTAGAGATAACAGAAGGAGCGAGAAGGCTGTGTATAAAAATCTGTGTTTTTTCATGCCTTTTTCACTAAAGATAGAGAGAATGTCATTCATTGTTACACTTTTGCCGCATCTAATGAGTCGAAAACCACCAGAAACATTAAGTCGAGTAGACTATGTACCTGAGTTGTATTTTCTGAGTTTCGTTGTATTGGTTGAAGTTGGTTCAAGATCTGTGTTGCCGCACTGACAGAATTGCCGAGGACTGCAGTTGAGAGCGAGCTGGTTGATGAATGTGTATTTGTTTTGTTTGCCGCAACTACTGTCGTATGCGGAGCTACGCTTGCAGTAGAAATACAATTGGCGTTGTTGCCTAAAGCGAACATCTGTGCAATTTTGGGTGCAATCAAAGTACAATTAGGTAAGAAGTCACCTGTATTGTCGGGTGCAGGTGAGGAATACGGTGGACTCAAGATGACACGATTGAGTTTTGTGGTGTCGATGTTACGTGCAAAGCCCATAAAATTGACGATATCCTGGATTGACATATCTGTTTTAACGGTATCTCCCAGGTCGTTTGCCAGTTCGGGAAGTTTGGTAATGATTGAAGGTGTGTCAAGTTTGGTTTTCAGTTGGCTCAATACCTGCTGCTGGCGAGCAGAACGCCCGAAGTCTCCTACAAGGTCCGCATGGCGTGTACGCACATATTCTAGAGCCTGTATGCCATTCATGTGTTGTGGACCGGGTGCAATATAAAGGCGTTTATAGCCGAAATGATCCTTTGTATTGACATCATTGGGATACGCATTATCAGCGATAGGATGGGTCGCATCAACATCAACACCGTTTGCTGTATTGATGACTTTGACGAAGCCATCTAATCCCACCCAGGCGTAGTGATCGATGTGAATACCAAAGTTCTTTTCAACGGTGGCAATACTGAGTCCCGCCGCATTTGAGAGTGGAGTAGAACCACCAAAATTGCCCTGCCAGCCAAAAGAAAAGGCTGCATCCATTTTTCCGGTTCCCTGATCAGGAATGACAACGCGCAAGTCACGGGGAATAGAGAGCATACCAACATACTGTGTCTGTGGATCAATGGTGATCACAATGTCCGTCTGTGCGAGTGGCGAAGCATTTTTGCCGTCATTATCGCTACCAAGGAGCAGGATATTAACGCGTTTACTGCCGATACCATTGCCTGTGGTAGCTATTTGATTGGTACTTTTCCCATCGGCTCCGATCTGCGCCGCCTGTTGTCCAGTAATTTTCCCCAATGGATTTGCAAAGTTTGCTTGATAGTATCCGAAGGCCGTGCCACCTCCGACAAGAAGTACTGCCAGTACCGCTACAACAACACGTGCCCAGATCGGAAAACGTCTCTTCTTGCTCAATGCTTTTCGTGGCATGGCAGGGGGAGGCAACATACCATTTTGAGAGATAGGGCCATTGATTGATCGTTGTCCATAAGGCATTCCCGGTTGCCTGGGGGGTGCATATGCAGGTGGTGTGTTATGTTGAGGCGTTGGACCTGCTCCAGGCCATTGTGTGGGTGGTTGCATTGGTTGTCCATATGGTGGTCGTGTTGCCTCAGGCGAAGGAAGAACCAATGGATACCCATTTTGTCTGTGTGTCATAGGTGATTGTTGTACAAATGGTTGGTTGATAGGTGGGGTATGTGACCGCGTTCCAGCATTAGAGATATCAGGTGATAATTGCCCGCCTCTATACCCCGGCGGCGGTGTATGAGGACGAGCTTGAGGACTGGCGGGACCATAGGATGGCTTTTGCATTTCTACTGCTTGCCAGTTTCCGTTTGATGGAAGCGGTTTTGCTCCGGCCTGTGGGTACTGAGTGGCATAGGACGTTATTTCCTGTGGTTCTTCTTTTCTTGCCCAAAAGGATACAGGGCTTTGTTCCATAACGTCTTGTGCTGGTGGCGGTGCTAATTCCTCACGAGGCGGAGTTGAAGCCTGCTCGATCTGAGTCTCAGATGGAGATTCCTGCTGAGGGGCATCGCCTGTGCTCCCAGGTTGTATCCATACAAATTGTCGCTTCACCGTAAATATACCTACTTCTTTCTTCAATTTGCAGAGAACGTTGGGCTGTGTTCTCCTCCCACCATAATTATTTACTCCCTCCTACTTTCCTCCACCTGGTAGATCTTTCACGCTGACTCGTTTCACCGCGCTCTTACACATCTAACACGGTTATATAAAATGGATCAATGCGCTACCTTGAGTCATTAAGATACAAAAAATGGGCATTTGCTTTATTATAACGAATGGTATCATTCATGTTGACAATATTGCATGCTTTGCCGCTTGCAATAGGACATTTGGGAGTACCACATCTCATATTATTTAACTCCCCCTTAGCCGCAGTTTTACATACCCGTAAACATATCTTAATTGCCTCGTAACTACAACGTGCTGGCGTTGTAGCCAAAGTGGACATACCCATTTTCGCGTGTATCTCGTATACGGGACGTGATCCAGGCTCAGAGAATACTAGTACACTTATGCCTAACACCCTTAATATCCTTCTCTTTTCTTTCATGTCTGCATGTTCAAAGTCAATATCACCCGTATGTATCCACTCTATAACCGCCTCAACTTCTTGCTTTACCACTTCCCATTTTTGACCGTCTCCCATGACGCCAGACTTTTTTTCCTCTATCTTATCTATTTCATCTTCCATCTTATTTATGTCATTGAGTAGTAGCTCTTTTGCATGCCCTCTAGTATGTCTTAGGTCTTCAGTTAGTTCTTTTTGTTGCTCTTTAATCTGTGTTATAGCATTATCGTAACTCTCTACAGACTCCTGAGACGTATGTGTATCTATGTATGTTTTTAGCGCGTGCTCTACTTTGCTTATGTCTTCAAGCATGCTAGTAACATAGGTGTTTACGTCCTTCTCTACTCTATGCGCTACTATCTGGATATTATGTTTTGTGTCACGTGAGTTAGTGATAGAGTTAGAGCACCTATAAAAAAGACCTTTACCCTTCTTGAGTCCTGGCGTCATCGTACCGCCACACATACTACAACGGATAAGTCCACGAAGTAGTACATCCTCTGGTACTGAAGAAGTCAAGGCCATTGAGTGAGCGTTCTTTCTACGTTCCTGTATGGCATCATATGTTTCTTTAGTACGGATAAGAGGGTATATTTCAGGAGGCATTTTAATACGTTCCTCAACTGGTTTAATGAGCACACTCTTGCCACCTTTTTCATTCGTGTAGGTTTCATGCATGTAGCTATAGCCCTCTTGGTGGTACTCTGTACAGGTGAGTATGTCGTTTATGGTTTGCTGAGTCCATATCTTATTGCCAGTTGGCGTAAGGATATCATCATTAGTAAGTATGGTAGCTATGCCTTGCATACTATGGCCCTCTAAATACAATGCGTCCACACGGTTTATGATCTTTACTTCTTCTTCAATGGCTTTGTAGTGTGTGTGTTCAGCATCGGCATAGGCGTAACCATACCTGGGCCTTTTCCCATTGATAAGCTTACCCTCTTTTGCTCTTTCCTTCTTGCCTAACGTTGTACGCTCTCTTATCTTGTATACTTCAAATTCAGCAAAGAGTGAGATAATATCTCTGAGCATGCGTTCATAGATATTGTTTTCGTCAAAAACCTCTTTTGCGCATAGCAATTCATAGCCATATCTTTGTGCATCATACTGTATAACCATGTAGTGTACACGGTTACGTGATAATCTGTCATACGTTCTAAAGAGAATAGCGTCACACTCATTATCTTTAGCCCGTTGTCTAACAGCCTGGAACTTTACGCGTTCCTCAAGTTTGAAACCGCTAAATGTTTCAGGCACCACATCTATAACAATGTAGCCTTTTTGCTCAGCCCATTGCCTACATTCCTGCCTTTGAGTATCCAGGCTTGTCCCATTATCCTCTTGATCATCCGTACTCACACGACAATAGATGATAACTCTTACCTTCTCACCTCTAGCTAAACGTGCCTCAACTCTTGATACCTTTTTCATGGTTTCTCTCTTTCTTTTCTCTCTATGCGAAAACATCCATACTTATAGACTTCAAATATCATTTGCCAATTCCAAAGTCAAGTTTGATATGGAAAATTGGTTGGTTAAAATAGGATATGTGAGATAACGCATTGTAAGGCAAATATGATAGAGTTATAAAATACACCCAT
>JACDAE010000742.1 GCA_013695595.1 Ktedonobacteraceae bacterium
TGGATGGGGCCTTGTGCTTACCCTGGCTCCAAATCGCATCCGCAATATCGCCACGATTTGGAGCCAGGGTAAGCACAAGGCCCCATCCACCCATCTCCCCAACCCCTTACCCCTATTGGTTGCCGACATTATTATCGTTATACAAACGGTATTGGGTGGTGGCAAGCACACCTCCCCAGGATGTCTGGCGGATTATGCGCCAGCCGAGCGAATGGCTGATAGCGATCTGCGTCTGAACGCTTCGAGCGCCTCAAATCCTACTTGACATGCTCGATCTAGCTGCTTTTGCTCTAATGGCGGCAGCGTCTGCCATGCAGAACGAACTGGGCGCACCAGAGAAGCTGCATAATGCAACCATGACTCATCGACATAAGCCGGATTAATGAACGAGATCAGCTTCCGTAGTGACCTCTCCGCATCGCTAAAAAAATCTTCAAAATGGAGGGTGAGAATGGACTCTTCAGGAATCTCTGCCAGCGTAGCCAGACCTTGCTGCAGTTCTCCAGACCAGTAGTGGCCATAAAGAGATGGAGCGATTTCATAAGAGCGAAAAGCTTCAGCCTCGAAATGCTCTGGCAGGAAAGAATAGAGATCGTCAGGAAGGTCCTCGGCACCAGATCGGTCTTGATCTTCATAAGGATCACACCCCAACACCTCCATGAGATAAAACGCGATCAACACCATGCGGAAACCATAGTGCCGACTCATGGAAAGGGCACAATCACGACCATCACGCACAATATGCACAAATCTCGCATTCGGAAAGTGCTGACGAAGCCGGGCAACAACACGCAAAGAGCTTCCAGAACGCTCAACCCAACATTGACGATTGAAACGTCGCTGCAACCAACCAAAAAGGTGTTGATACTGTATATGAATGGGTGCAGGAGGAAGCGTTAATACAAACGCTTGGAGATCGTCAAACAGGCGATCATGCTCAGGCGTCAGATGTGGCAAGGTTGTCTGTAAGATAGCTGGTATGCCTGTCTGAGCATTATAGCGTGCATGCGAAGATGTATAGGGGTATAACACCTCATCCATCGCAATCCCATGTTGTACCATGATGTTCTGTTTAGGATAGTGAGTACTGAGCAAACGCCAGAATTGTTCTCCATCAATGAATCCTGCAGGAAATGCCTGTGGGATCCGTGTCCCCAGATCGGTAACAAAGGTAAAAAACTCTGATAAGCTCAAAATCGCAGGATGATCTCTTAGCATCGTAGAAAGCATCGTAGAACCGCAGCGTCCTGTGCCAACAATAAATACGGGAGTACCCGAATCGGATAGAGAGTACATCAATAATCCTTTCCCTCTTCCAGAGGATGCCTTCTTCTCAGATCCTTTACCTCGTAGCAATTAAACGTGGGCGTTGAATAGCCAGCAGGTCAAGATACCAGCGGAAAAATGAAAGCAATACTTGCGCGTCAAGAATATAATCACCTGCACCTGGATCACCAAGCGCAGCATTTGTATTCTTCCTTTCAAAACGTTTAGAAGCCACAAGATACGATTGATAAAAGGTAATCCCCTGGTCTAATTTTTTATCGATCCAACTAAACTGATCCTTTGCCTCCACACACAGAGGGTCCTTAAGGTCGAGTTCATGAAAAAGCAACATGAGAAATTCGGAGACGGTGGGAGGCGTTGCATTCGTCAGATGAAAGATAGTAGCAGGAGTAAGAGATTTGCTGATGCTGACTGCCTGTCGGGCGACTATATCGACAGGAACAAGATTAAGAAGAGCATCAGCGTCAACACGTAAACGCAAAGCCTCCTTTGCAAGCAGCCCTTCTTGCACCCTTGACATAGCACCCTTAAACTGTAAAAGCTTACGTATAAACCCATAAAGGCCCGAAAAACCCGACGCAACCGCAAAATTTTGACTATGACCAATCACAACGCTAGGCCGGAAGATGCGCCAGGCATACTCTTTTGTCTGTGCAACAAGCGACTCAGCTTTCTGCTTGCTCGCCTCATAATGATTATTAGTTATAAGTGTAGGATGCAACTCTTCAGCGATCAAACCACCTTGCTTGCCAGCAACGTAGGCCGTACTCACATAATTGAAATAATCATGAGTGCCAATACGTTGTGCTAATGCGAGAGCATGGCGTGTCCCCTCCGTGTTAATCTGAGAAATTTCCTCCGCGTAGCGATCTTCATAACGAAGCGAAGCAGCACAATGCCAGAATTGGCTAACAGATGAAAGGGATTGCGGATCAACACCACAATACTCCTCACATACATCTCCCGCCATAGCACGGCAACGCTCTTTAATACTTTGGATAATCGTCTCATCATAGCCATAAGTCAGAGCAGCCTTTTGCAGAGTTTGCTGGAGACGCGCATCAGCCGAAGATGCACCAGGTCTAACAATACCAATAATCTCAGCATCCGTCTGCTCTAATAGTTCTAAAATGATGCTTGAACCAACAAAACCAGTACCGCCTGTAACAAGATGAACATTGTTCAAAACATACTCCTTTTATGTAAACGCAAGTAAAATCTCTCTCTCCTCCTCAGGTTTCCGGAAATTATTATTTATAGATCCCACTTTTCTCAAAGCAAAGAGAATGATGGCACCATATATAGAAATTCCATATTAAGAGTAGGGTTTGCCTTATATGAAACAACCTTTCCTTACAATATTTCCTTCTCTATAGAATGTAACACAAGAATGAGTTAACAGCAAGCGGGTTACTATTAAAAAAACATAAAATCTACTTACTCATCCTTGATAGAATACTGTCTTGTAAGAGATTTACAGTGGGAAAAGTTATTTCCAGCATGCTATTTTGCTCTGGAGCAGGTTTGAATAGTCTTATTCTCTAGAGCAAAAATAGCATGCGCCTAACGTTCTGGAAACTCATAGAGCGTCTGGTTACGTGGCTGCTTATGTTCTCCTTTTGGCAGGCGTGGAGGGGCAGAGGAACGAGATATAAATCTGCCACTTAACCAGGAAAGGAGTGGGTCGAGAGGGGTTGCGGTATGCTGAAAAGCTGGAAGGGGGCGTTGCTGCTGTTCAGCTTCTTGAAGAGCATTCACGATAGGTGGAAGCATAACTTGAACCCTCTGCATATTCTGTTCAGCCTTTACAGAACGTTGGAAGCGCGTGAGCAAAGTATTCAATGCATTTGCCAGAGGCCAGAGGGCATGATCCTGTGTCAAAGGGACGCGAGCATCGAGATTGCCATTGGAAATAGCGGTATGAGTTTGCAAGATATCCTGAATACCCGTCTCCAATTGGTTTTTCTGCTCGGCGAGAGCATGCTCAAGATGAGCAAGCATTTCGGCTTTGTCGGCGCGTTCGATAGCGCGTAATGTACTACGTACCCAGATATAAACGACGACAGCCACCAGTAACTGGATTACGACCGGTCGCACAACGGCAACATAGAACAAAGGAGAAGATAGATATTGCTGCAAGAGGAGTGTACGCGGCTGGAATACCAGATCGCCCCAGATAAACAGACTATTGAGTAAGGCAGCAAAAAATATGCTACTCCCAGGAAGAAGCGAGGCCACCAGCAATTCTGGTAGCACTAACATATCATAGAGAGGTAAATTTGCGACATCAAAAGGCTTGGTGCTCACGATGGTCAGAAAAAAGGCTACTTCAAACATGATCGTGATGATCACCCCGGCAAGAATGGTTTTGCCATTACGATTTAATATGAGTGATATCATACAGATAGCAAGTACAATGATACAGAGCCAGAGGACTGCGCGGTTAGCAATAAAAAGCGTAGCGGGTATAAGCAGTGCAACAACAAGCATTAAGAAGAAAACTGCTGTGCTTAGCAGGCGTGATTTCCGCTCAGCTTCCCGTTTAACGAAACTGGTTTGATACGGTTGTTCAGGTATTGCAGTCAATCGATACCATCGTCCCGCAATGCTAATATGTTTTTGTGTATCTTGTTCTTCACCCAAAATCTCCGCCGGCGACCAGGTACCAGAGATGTTATCGGGTTGTGGAAATGTATTGCTCATAAAGGTAGGCTTCCTCCTTCTAGATGGGATTTATTAATATGTATTGATTAATTTCAGCAGAGCTAGAACATGTAATGCTTCCTCGACCTTTACAGAAGGAAGTTGCGCATAGGCCGCAATCTCTTCCGCAGTATGTTTTCCATCTATTAAGGAAAAGACGGTAAGAAGCAGAGTGCGTTGCCAGGAAGTATACATTTGTAGCTGGCGTACATCCAGGTCTTGTACGATCCTGTATGGCACAGGTGATTTCTGTTCCAGACGTGGAGTTTTTGAGGGGGACTGAGCAGTAGCATTTGATGCTGCTATCTTTTGTGGCTGTAGACTCCATTCAAATGGCCCTTTTTCCTCATCCAGGCGACAAAGATCCGCTCTGGTCGATGAATAACGGCGTCCTTTGCCGTCCTCTAGATAACAGGATATCACCTGCCCTTTGTCCAGTTCAATATATGCCTTACATTGCCCTCGGATACCTGGTACGCTACGCACCAATCCGTACAGCAACCCACTTTGCTGATAGGTTGCAAATAATTTCAGGCTAAACGTCAGGCCCACACTAGCATCTATAGGACCGCCATTCATGAATGCATCCTTAGTAAAAATATCCATTTTTCTATGCCCCCTCATCTACGTCAACAACCTGCATTGCTATATGCGAAGAAACGCGCTCTCCAACGGCGGAGAAGAGCATTGCAATTACCAGATCGCATACCTAAAAATGTATGCGAAAATCGGCTTCCCTATCCCAACTATAACATCTATATCTTAAAATGTCTATTTCACTATCTTTAATGGCTATAGATGACGTTTTAAAATTCTATTATGCATCTTTATTTATCTTATATGCGGTAAATACGATATGCATTCTCATACCAGATTTTCTTCTTTGCCTCCTCAGTCAGCATTGCCGTAAGTGTTTGCAATGTCTCTAGCCAGCGTCGATAGGATGAAGCGTGCAGAATAACGGGCCAATCACCACCAAAAGTTACACGGTCCTCCCCAAACACCTCCAATACATGCATAACATATGGTGCCAGATCATCTATATTCCAGGCTGTGATATCGGCTTCCGTCACCAGGCCACTTACTTTACAGGCCACATTTGGGAAAGCCGCAAGCTCGCGCAACTGATCTCGCCATGGGTCCAGCAGGTGTTCTTTCACATTCGGTTTGCCAAGGTGGTCCAGAATAAATTGTGTATCTGGACATTGTTGCACGAGGGCCGTCACGGCAGACAATTGCTGATGACGGATGCAAAGATCAAACGAGAGGGAATAGTCAGCCAGGAGTTGCACGCCACGAATAAAGTCTGACTGTAAACAAAAGTTGGGGTCTTTCTCATCTTGTATGTTACGCCGTACGCCTTTAATAAGCGTGCCCAGTCTGACCAGAGCTTCAATATACGTACGGGCACGGAGTCCAAATTCGACCGGGCAGGCAGCCACAATGCCCTGAATACGCGCATCAGTCTGCGCACATGCAACGGCCCACTGAGCTTCGAGCAGGGCATAGTGTGGCTCAACCGCACACTCTACAAACACCATCGCTTCGATTGGCAGGCCCATTGTTTGTTCCGCATACACATCGACCCCATAGGGCTGATTTAATATTGCATCACCATCAAGCCACGACATACGAAGATGCTCAGGATTCCATAGATGCATATGTGTGTCGATAATGGGATAAGCAACCATGCTCTCCTCCTCTTTAATAGGGATGCATCAATAGCAAAACAATTCATGGGCGATAGCTCCACACCAGGCACGATCAATCAGGCCTCTAGAGCGCTGCGAGAGCTGTCCATAGCTCTTGAGGAATAGGGAATTGAGCAAAAGATACTGTTTCGGCAAGGCGTTCTGGGCGCGTGATGCCTACAACTGTCGCAGTAATACGTGGGTCGCGCAATGAGAATTGCAATGCCGCGGCTGCGAGGGGTACATTATAGTGTTGACAGAGCGCCTCGATCTGTCTGGCTCGTGCAAGCATATCCTCTGATGCTTCTGAATACATATAGCGTGGATAGGCGGTTGGACCCTTCGCCAAAATGCCACTCCCATAAGGAGCCGCATTGACGGCGGCAACATTATGCTGCAGGCAAACATTCCAGAACGCATCTGCATCTGTATTGAGAAGTGTATAACGATTGTGCGAGATTGCTGCCTCAAAAAGATCCGTCTCTACAAAACGCGTCATAAGATCGATAGGCCCACCGGCTACGCCAAGATGAGCAATCAGGCCTTCTTGCTGGCAGCGTTGCAAGACTTCGACCGGTCCACCAGGAGCCATCGCCTGCTCAAAAGAAATATGTTCGGGATCGTGTAGATAGAGCAATTGTATCTGGTCCACCCCCAATAAACGCAAGCTGCGCTCTACGCTGCGTCGCATCTGCTCTCCACTAAACTCGCCCGTATGCAGGTCGCGGTCAGCTTTGCTGGCAAGCACAAATCCTGCCGGCAAACCACCAAGTTCACGTAGCACCAATCCAATACGACGCTCACTCTCGCCATCTCCATAGGAAGCGGCGGTATCAAGAAAGTTTACAGAGTCAGAAAATACGGCGCGAATCGTTTGTAAGGCCCGTTCTTCTCCTACCTCATAAGCAAACGTGTCTGGCATATTTCCAAGTGGGGCGCAGCCGATACAAAGTGGCGACACGATTAAGCCCGTGTTTCCTAATGGGCGTGGTGTGAGCGATACTGGATGCGACATTGCAATCTCCTATAGATTTAAACTATCATGCATTATAAAACACTTCTTTTAAGTCCGTCCACCACTCGCCAGGAGCGTGATCTGGTAATGGCTCCTGCATTGGATCGGTATGTGTCCACCACTCCTGCGTCTTTGGGTCCTCAGCCATCTTCGCCATATCAGCATCCAGATCTTCTCCTATATACTCAAAATACGCAAAGAGCAAAGTCCCATGGCGAAAAATAGAATAGTTACGAATGTTACAGGCGGTAATGGTTGCCAAAACTTCCGGCCAGACAGCGGCATGAATACGTTCGTACTCCTCAATTGCTTCTGGTTTCACCTGAATGATTCTTCCGATACGACGCATCGTATATGCCTCTCTTTTCTCGATTTCTCGTAAGTAGACGTTCAACAATGGGCTCTTCTCAACCTTGACAAGCTTCAGGCAAAAATAATATACTGTATGCAGAATTCAGAATACATTATCTAATATACAAAAGTCAAGATTAGAAGACGGCGAAGCCTTCAAAAATTAGGGCAAACGGAGCGGCTTTCATGGCACAATCAGCGGCTGAATCAGACGAAACAAGCCAGGAGTCAAGTAAACAGATACTTGATGAGAATTTGAGCACCGAAGTATTTGCAACATTATGGAGAAATGATCGTAATGTTCTCCCGACTGCTGTAGATTATGCGTATGAACAGATTTGGAAGCAACTCGTATTTGCACATCAGCAAAAGGAACAACGGCTCTCAGATGTCGCTCTTGCCGAAAAATTAGGAGTCAGTCGTACCCCCGTCCGGCAAGCTTTAGAGCGACTGGTGCAGGAGGGACTGGTGCGCTCGGATCCACGACGTGGTTTCTGGGTACGCACATTTACCGCTCAAGACATTCATGAAATCTACGATCTGCGTTGTGCGCTAGAAGTATTAGCGTTGCGCCTTGCGGCTCCCCATCTTGATCCTGAGGATCTCAGATCACAGCTTACCCTTCTCTATCAGGTACGTGCGCAATTGGATCAGCATCCTATCTCACTTTTTCTGCAATGCGATTTTCGCCTTCATACACTCTTCATCAATGCATCTGGCAATGGACGGCTGATCCATTATCTCTCTACCTTGCGCAGCCAGTTCAGTATGTTTCAGGTCAGAGATACGCAAAATCCTATGCGCATGGAGCCTACGCTGCATGATCATGAGCAGATTCTCCTGGCCCTGCTTGAGAAAAACATTGAGGCTGC
>JACDAE010000767.1 GCA_013695595.1 Ktedonobacteraceae bacterium
CGCGTTGGGAAAACCAATTGCCCATGTGCATCAACCTGAGTCAATCGTTGCTCGCGAAATCGGCTGTTACGATACCCCAGGTCCAATTCGTCGTATCGATAGCGGCGCAGCACGGTCACAGGGAAGATTGAAGGTTCCTTCGTTTCGCGATTACAGGCACGAGCATCGAGTTCTTCGATCCACTCTAACGCCTGCCCTAAGTCCTGGTTGTGTGCGCCGACATTACTGATAATACCTGCACCCAGGGTGCCGGGAATACCTATTCCGAATTCCATGCCGCTCCAACCAAGTGAGGCGAGATCCTTGAGCAAGGGTGCCCAGCGAACACCGGCTTCAGCATTGAGGAGAGCTGATCCATCGGGTTGTTTTTCAATATGATAGTGGTGCAGCGAAATACTCGCCACAATCCCGCGTACACCCGCGTCTGCATAGAGAATATTGGAACCTGAGCCCACGAGCAGCAATGGCCAACGTTGTCGCCCACACAGATCAATTAAGTCCTGGAGTTCCTGTCGTGTTTCAAGCGCAAGCCAGATATCGGCTGGACCACCAACGCCAAAGGAACTATGGAGTGCAAGCGCTTCATCACAAAGTACGCGCTCATGAAAGTAAGGATGCAAAGTTGTATAGGCAAGAGTGCTCTCAAATGGCATAGGTTTTTCCTTTCTCACTATCTCTTGTAATATATCTGTGAGAAAAGCATACAGAAGAGAAATCACAAAGCTCTCACAAGAGTGTACATGCCCTCTCATATCTATCACAAATAGAGCATGATGACGAATCCCCAGTTCTATACGGTAACATCGTCTCCGGCCAATGCTAATTCAGGGAGAATTGATGCCGCTGTGGAGACGGTGAGTACCTGGATATGCTGCTGTTCTATCTCCACACGGCTCTCGTCGGAGATGTCTTTATCGGTGATGAGCGTGTTGAGAACATCGAGGGTGGCGAAGCGTGCAAGGTAGGCTTTCCCAATCTTGCTGCTGTCCATGCATAAAATAATTTGGCGCGAAGAGCTTATGAGTGCCTGTTTGACTTCTGAGTCGGGCAGATTATCGCATGAGAGGCCATGGGGAAGAAGCAATCCGCTGGCACTCAGGAAGAGTTTGTTGATGTACATCGTTTGTAACGCGGCAACTGCCTGGGGGCCACAAAAGCAGTTCGCTCCGTGCTGCAAAAGGCCTCCAAGCACAATCAATGAATGCAATTTATTCTGTGCGACGATGTTGGCTGCGGCTAGCGAATGCGTTACAACGGTGAGTGGGATATTGGGCAGGTTGCGCGCGACCTCCAGGGTGGTACTTCCGCTATCAATACCTATCACATCCCCTTCTTCGATAAAGAGTTCCACCGCCTGCTTCCCGATCGCCTGTTTTTCGGCCAGATGTTCATGGGTGCGAATATCGAAGTTGGCTTCGATGCGTTTTGATGTGATTAAACGCGCCCCTCCATATATTACCTCTACGATCTGCTTTTCCTCCAACGCATGCAAATCACGTCGAATAGTCATAGCAGATACATTGAGCAGTTGACTCATCTCAACGACTGAGCAATAACCACCCTCCTTGAGCAGCCCTATCAGTTGTGCATGTCGGTCATTTGCATTCTGGCCGCTTTTCTTCATGTCATGAATCCTTCCCGCGAAGATGAGGCTGGTTCTACTGTTGTGTTGACATTTGTAACAAGATAGTATCATATTTTTGTCTGAGATAGCAAGAGTGTTACAAATTCCTTGAAATCGAACATTTTTTATGTTAGACTTGTTCTCATCCGAACATTTATTTATTCAAATTTGCACATTCAGTATCTTATCAGCACAGAAAGGAACAGGTTTTCTTCAGGAAAGCTCATTGTTGAGTCTTTTTTCACGTCTCTGGAGAGCTTTCAGACCCTTCGGACATTCTCTTTTTATTGCATTGGCGCATTTGACAAGGAGAAATTTACAATGAAGCGTACCAGACGATTCATGGCCGTTCTTACGAGTATTTCTTTGCTTCTCGTAGTGTTGGCGGCCTGTACCCCATCAAGTCAATCCTCATCAACTTCCGCTTCCACGACAACATTGACCGTCGCGACCGTCAATAATTCTCAGATGGTCCAGATGGAACAATTGACGAAACAAGTCTTTGAAAAGGATCATCCCACCATCAAGGTTAATTTTGTGACCTTGCCTGAAAATGATCTTCGTTCGAAGGTGACGCAAGATGTGGCTACCAATGCGGGAAAATTCGACATTGCCACTATTGGGAGTTACGAGACGCCTATCTGGGCCCATAATGGATGGTTGCAGAGTCTTGCTCCATACTTTGATAAGATGTCGGCGAGCGACAAGAGTGCCTACAATTACGACGATCTTCTCAAGCCGGTCATGTCGACGCTCTCCTATCAGGGACATCCTTACGCCCTCCCATTCTATGGTGAGAGTAGTATGTTGATGTATAACAAGCAGATTTTCGCGCAACATCACCTGACGATGCCATTACATCCTACCTGGGATCAAGTTGCTCAATTTGCGAAACAACTCAATAATCCTGCAACTGGTGTGACCGGTATTCTCCTACGCGGCCAATCTGGTTGGGGCATGAACATGGCTCCGCTCGATACCATGATTAACACCTATGGTGGTCGTTGGTTCGACGCGGATTGGAAACCACAGCTTGCCAGCTCGAATGTGCAGCAGGCAGTGACGCTGTATGCCAGCCTCTTGCAAAAGTATGGAGAGCCAGGTGCCTCGACCTCTGGTTGGCAGGAATGTCTTAACCTGATGACTCAGGGCAAGGGTGCAATGTTCTATGATGCGACCTCGTTTGGTGGTGTGTTGGAGACGCCCGCAACTTCCAAGATCGCCGGGAACGTTGGGTATGTCTATGCGCCCACGGCGGTGACGCCCAATGGGAGCCATTGGCTGTGGGCATGGTCACTTGGTCTCGTCAACTCTAGCCATAATAAAGATGCCGCCTTCCAATTCATTACCTGGGCTACCAGCTCGCCGTATCTGAATCTGGCTGGCAAGTCCTTTGGTTGGGCCAATGTTCCCCCAGGGACACGCACCTCGATTTACCAGAACTCCGACTATCAAAAGGCCGCGCCTTTTGCGCAGATTACGCTTGACTCTATCAATACCGCGACGCCTGATCACCCGACACTCGATCCAGTTCCCTA
>JACDAE010000769.1 GCA_013695595.1 Ktedonobacteraceae bacterium
GATGTGAGGCGTGGGAGCTTCTTCTAGAATAAGGTGTGCGTTGGTGCCGGACCAACCGAATGAGCTGACGCCTGCAATGCGTGTCTCCTGCTCCGAGGTCCAGGGTGTGCGGAAGGTTGGAATAATGATGGGGCGTTTTTCCCAGGGAACGTGCGGATTGAGATCTGTTAAGTTCAGATGTGGTGGGATCTCGCGGTGTTGGAGGGCGAGCACTGTTTTGATCAGGCCAGCGATACCAGCCGCACCCGTCAGATGTCCAATATTTGTTTTTACCGATCCAACCATTAAATGCTGCTGATCGGTACGACCCTGCCCAAGTACCGTGTTGAGCGCCTCGATTTCGATGGGATCACCGAGAGCCGTGCCCGATCCATGCGCCTCGATATAGCTAACGTGTAAGGGATCTACTCGTGCATTGGTCAGAGCGCTGCGGATGACCGCTTCCTGTGCCAGTTGGTTCGGGGCCGTAATGCCGTTGCTGCGTCCATCCTGATTGACGGCTGAGCCACGAATGATTGCGAGAATGGGATTGCCCTCGGCCAACGCAGTAGAGAGGCGTTTGAGAATGACGACACCACAGCCTTCGCCCATGACAAATCCATCGGCGGACGCATCGAACGATTTACAGAGTCCATCGGAAGACAGCATTCCCATCTTACAGGCATTGACGACCGTATCGGCGAGCAAAAGAGAACTGGTTCCTCCCACCAGGGCAAGATTACAATCGTTATTGCGCAAACTCTGACAGGCGAGATGTGTAGCAACCAATGATGAAGAGCAGGCCGTATCCACAGTCAGGGTTGGCCCTTGAAAATCGAATACATAAGCCAGACGGCCAGCCGCGATGCTGGAGGCGCTTCCGATGCCAAAGTAGGGATCGTCCACATGGCTGCCATCGCCCTGGCTGATCTGTAGCTGTGCATATTCCTGATTATTCATCATGCCCACAAAAATGCCGGTCCGACTGCCTGCCAGAGAGGCGCTGGCTATACCTGCATTCTCTAAAGCTTCCCAGGCAACTTCCAGAAGGATGCGTTGTTGTGGTTCCATACGTAGAGCTTCACGCGCAGAAATTTCAAAGAAATGGGCATCAAACAAGGAAATATCTTGCATGAAGCAGCCATGCCGCGTATACATTTTGCCGGGAGTAGTGGGAGATGGATCATAGAAATCATCGATGTTCCAGCGTTCAGATGGAAATTCCGTTGCCGCGTTTTTTCCGCGTTTGAGCAATTGCCAGAACGCCTCTGGTGTGTTTGCATCGCCTGGGAAGCGGCAGGCCATCCCAACAATGGCGATAGGCTCATTGGTGGTTTTTGGGTCTGTATTGGTTTCCTCAGATAGACGAAAGGGGGTATCAGCCTCATTTGCCAGGAACGTAACAAGCTGCGTGATGCTAGGGTAGCTATAGATAAGCGTGGGTGAAAGCGTACGTCCAAGCCACTGCTCAAGATCGCCAGACAGGCCAACGGCATTGACTGAATGCAGCCCATAATTTTTCAATGGTGCAGTGATATCGATGCTTGAAGGGTCGATTGCGAGCATTTCAGAAAGTTTTGTTAAGAGCCATTGCTGAATTTCTCTAGCTGAATGACGGACCTGTGGTGTGATTTCCGGTTGATGTACGGGCTGTTGCGAGTTATTGGTCTTGAGCATACCAGAGCTCCTGTCTACCAGCAATGAACTCGGCGCGACAGGCCCGGCGTTGTACTTTTCCACTGGACGTTTTGAGAATGCCGCCAAATTTTAGGAGTACCACATGCGTGATGTGTAGATCATACTCTTCCGACATCGCAGCACGTATCGCGCGAATAACTTCTTGAGGATCGAGCGGTTTGCGTGATATGCTGGTTTCCTGCGTGTCGGAGGGATTTTTGGGTATGTAACGGGCCTCGATCTCAACCATAACGACCAACTGTTCTATGCCGTTCTCTTCGACAGAGCAGGCGACCGCGCAGGTAGGACGAACGGCAGGGTGGCAGTGATCCACTATCGACTCGATATCCTGTGGATAATAGTTATTCCCATGTATGATGATCAAGTCTTTGTGCCGACCTGTCACAAACAGGAGATCATCCAGCATAAAACCAAGATCGCCTGTGCGCAGGAAGGGGCCTTCATCTGTGTCCGCAAGATAGGCATCGAATATTTGAGCGGTCTCTACTGGTTTTTGCCAGTAGCCCTGTGTCACGCTTGGTCCACGTGTCCAGATCTCGCCGACCAGACCAGGGGGACAGAGAGTCTGGGTTTGCAGATCAACCACAATAACGTTCTGGCCGGGTGCAAACGCTTCATAGCCGATAATGGATTTAGCAGATGTATCAGTAGAAGAGACCTCAACCGCCCGCCCCTGTTTCAGGTATTCCTGATGGAATGTGCGTGCAACGGGGGTAGCAGATGTCGTGTTTGAAGCTAACACCAGCGTTGTCTCCGCCATGCCATAGCCGGGTAAGAATGCATCATAGCGAAAACCAGCGGGTCCAAAGGTGCGCGCAAAACGGTCCAGCGTCTCTTTACGAACAGGCTCACCGCCGCAGACAACCGATTCCCAGTGGCTGAGATCGAGGGTGGCAATCTGTTCGGGAGTGATTTTATTGCAGCAGAGTTC
>JACDAE010000784.1 GCA_013695595.1 Ktedonobacteraceae bacterium
TCCTTGTACGGATCTCTTTTCTCAACAGAGTCATACATGGTTTCCCTACCCAAATTGTAGGGCCACGATCTGGATACCCACGTTCAATTTTTCGAGAGCATCATTTGGTTCCTACATCTAGTAGGCATGATAGTACTAAAAGATGGAGATATTTTATTTATGCCAGCACAACTTTCGCCCATGGTCTGGGGCCATCATCAACTGACGTGGGGTCAACAGACCTATGTGATGGGTATCGTGAATATCACGCCCGATTCGTTTGCGGGCGATGGATTGGCCCATGATGGCCTCTCCGAAGAAGAACTGGTGCAACGTGCGATTGCACAGGCCCAACGCTTTGTCGCCGAAGGGGCCACACTGCTTGATATCGGCGGCGAATCGACCCGGCCAGGTGCAGAGACGGTCACCCTCTCTCAGGAGATCGCACGTGTTGTTCCAGTAATTGAAGCGCTCCACGAAGTATTGCCACACGACGTAATGATCTCCATCGATACGTACAAAGCAGAGGTGGCGCGGCGAGCGCTCAGTGCAGGGGCCTGCATCATCAACGATATCTGGGGCCTGCGCTATGATCCCGAAATGGTGATGGTTGTCAGCGAGCATGCGGTGCCGGTCATCTTGATGGCAAATATGCGCGGATACCAGAAGCATGAGATCGTCAGTGATGTGATACGTTTCCTCGCCAGAAGTATCGACCAGGCGCTGGAAGCTGGTATCGCCTGGGAGCACATCATCATCGATCCGGGCATCGGTTTTGGTACGACGCCCGCCGAGAACCTCACATTGTTACAGCGCCTGGGCGAATTACGTGCGCTTGGCCGCCCTATCTTGCTCGGCAATTCGCGCAAATCCACAATCGGTAAGGTGCTTGGGGGATTGCCTGTTTCCGAACGCCTGGAGGGGACAGCCGCCTCTGTAGCCCTGGGTATTGCGCAGGGGGTTGATATTGTGCGCGTACATGACGTGCATGAGATGATGCGTGTGGTGAAGATGAGTGATGCCATTGTACGTGGCACATTTACGTTGACAGAATAATCGAGGATTTTCCCAGAGGGGAGCAACACAACTTTGAACTACCAGGAAGCATTGGCCTATATTTACAGCTTCAGCAACTTTGAACGCGGCGATACATACACACGTGATCGGAACGAGAATCAGGAGCGTATCTCGCGACTCCTGAAGCAACTGGGCAATCCACAACAGGAGTATGGGAGCACGCTTATTGCTGGAACGAAGGGCAAAGGATCAACCGCAGCCCTTATTGAAAGCGTCCTGCGTCACGCCGATGTACGTACAGGCCTCTATACCCAGCCGGACCTGCATACGTTTCGTGAGCGTATGCGCATCAATAGTCGCCTTATTAGTGAGGAGGAGGTTGCCGCGCTTGTACCAGAAATGATGAGCGCGATGGAGAGGGTCGAGCAACACGATCTTGGCCCGTTTATCTCCTATGAGATCGGCACCGCTCTGGCCTTTCTGTACTTTTATCGTCAACATGTGCAGCATGCCGTCGTCGAAGTTGGGATTGGAGGACGGTTGGATGCCACCAATGTTCTGCAACCGCTTGTCTCCGTGATTACCTCCATCAGTTTCGATCACATGAATATTCTCGGCGATACGCTCACGAAGATAGCCACCGAAAAGGCTGGTATTATCAAACAGGGGGGCATCGTTGTTACATCAGCTCAGTCGCCAGAAGCATTGCTTGCCATCGCTACAATTGCACATCAGCGAACTGCTCGTATGATACGTGTTGGCCCTGAGGGGGAAGATCTTGCCCAGGCCGAGGTCGACGCGGGTCACTTATCACCCGTGAGCTATGCATATAGGTTGCAGGAGCATAGTACTGACCTGCCCATTCAGCAGCGGTTCACGATCAAAACGCCACAGCATGAATATCCTGATCTTCTCTTGCCCCTGGCCGGGCTGCACCAGCTTGAAAATGCAACGGTCGCGCTGGCAGCACTGGATGCATTGCGGGAGCGCGGTATCGACTGGAACGAGCAGGCTCTCCGTGCAGGATTTAGCACGGTACATTGGCCAGCCCGTATCGAAGTCGTGGGGAGCGATCCAACTATTGTCGTCGATGGTGCTCATAATGCTGATTCGATGCAGAAATTGATCCAGGCGTTGCGCACCTCATTTACGCTGCACCGCTTGCTTGTCGTCTTAAATATCAACCGCGATAAAGATATGGTAGGGATCGTCAAGGCGCTTGCGGATGTCGATATCGTTATTCTGACACATATGAAGAGCAGTCCACGCGCCGTCGCCATCGAAACCCTGCAAGAACTTTTTGCAACCCATGCACCCTCAGTACAGATTTTTAGCGCCGGGCAGAGCGAGCAGGCGATGGATCTCGCCCTTGACCTTGCCGACCACAATGATCTGATCTGTGCCACCGGTTCGCTCTATCTTGCCGGCGAAGTATTGCGTTGGGCGGCTGCACACGGCGATGCAACTGCTGCTTCAGAAATTGAAGGAATAGATCATTAACACAAAGAAACAAGCATGCGTTACAGTGCTATAATGCTGGATAGAATACTGTCATTCACCAGTGAACCAACCCTGGCTTCAACGAGGAGGTTTCCTATATGCAAGGTTTGATGATGGACTATCAGTTGACGCTCACCCACGCATTTCGGAGAGCTGAACGCTATTTTTCACGGAAAGAGATCGTAACTCAGACCGATGGTGAGCCGCATCACTACACGTATAAAGAGTGGAGCAAACGTGCCCAGCAACTCGCACACGCCCTGCATAAGATTGGGGTTGTTGATGGTGAGCGTGTCGCCACTTTTGGCTGGAATACCTATCGTCACCTCGAACTCTACTACGCCGTTCCTTGTATGGGTGCGATGCTGCACACGCTCAACATTCGCCTTTTCGCGGAACAACTCGCCTACATTATCAACGATGCCGGGGATAAAATTATCTTCGTTGATGGCGATCTGGTGCCCGTATTGGAAAAGGTTGCGCACCAGATTCCTACTGTAAAACTATTCGTTATCATGGGTAATGCGCCCTATGCGACTGAGAAGCTGCAGCCCTCCGTCGATTACGAGACCTTTATCGCAGATCAACCCACAACCTATGATTGGCCTGAGCTGGCTGAAGATACAGCCGCCGCAATGTGCTACACCTCTGGAACAACGGCCAATCCTAAAGGCGTGATCTACAGTCATCGCTCGATCTTTCTGCATTCGATGGGGGTAGGACTCGCCGATGGGGCGGCACTCTCCGAGAATGACACTGTATTGCCGATCGTGCCTATGTTTCATGCCAACGCCTGGGGTTTCCCTCATGCCGCAGTGATGATGGGATCAAAGGTTGTTTTGCCGGGACGCTTTATGGACCCGTTGCGTATCGCAGCATTGATGCAAAAAGAGCGCGTGACCCTTTCGTCCGGTGTGCCAACGATCTGGATTGGCCTATTGAGTTTGCTCGATAAAGAGCAATTTGATTTATCCGCGTTACGTGCTATCTTCTGCGGAGGTTCAGCCGTTCCGCGTGCATTGATCGAGGGTCTGTATCGCAAGAATATCATCATTGTGCAGGCCTGGGGAATGACCGAAACATCGCCGCTCGCCTCGGTTGCTAAGCTCCGTAGCTATCAACAGGATCTTCCATTGGATGAGCAGCTCGACATTAAAGCAAAGCAAGGGACGATGTTGCCGGGCGTCGATTTCCGCGTGGTCGATATTGAGAGTGGCAACGAGGTACCGTGGGATAATCAGAGCTTCGGCGAACTGCAGGTACGCGGCCCATGGATTGCACGTGCATACTACAACGACTCGGAATCGGATGCAAAGTTTGCTGATGGCTGGTTGCGTACAGGCGATGTGGCCGTGGTTGATAGCGATGGCATGGTTCAACTGGTCGATCGCACGAAAGACCTGGTCAAATCCGGTGGAGAGTGGATCTCGTCGGTCGAACTTGAGGGACGTATCATGGGGCATCCCAAGGTGTTGGAGGCCTGTGTGATTGCCATTCCCGACCCTCAATGGTCTGAGCGTCCATTAGCGTATGCCGTTCCCAAGCCAGATTTCGTGGGTAAGGTGACGAGCGAAGAGATCCTCGAATTTCTGCGTCCTCAGGTCGCGAAGTGGTGGTTGCCCGATAATGTCGTCTTCATCGACGCCATCCCCAAGACCAGCGTCGGAAAGTTCGATAAGAAGGTCTTAAGGGCGCAACACGAGCTGGGGAATATTGTGTAATATTCTGTCAAATATCATTGCGCGCCCTATGGGGTAGGGGCGTGTGCTGGCCACCGCCCGTG
>JACDAE010000791.1 GCA_013695595.1 Ktedonobacteraceae bacterium
TGGTATTATTATTCAATAACGGCAAATGAAGATAATTTCTCCACGCAATAATAATACCATCACGGAATAATAAATGGCTTCCCTACCATAATGTCATTTTGGCCAACACATCATATGTTCCCTACAATGCAATCACGTACCCCTCATCCCCACGCAGATGCACCTCGGCCAGATCAACATTGCCCTCACGATCCAGGTGCGTCGAGAGCACGATGCGCCCATGGCCTGATCCAGGCAATTTCACGGCCTGCTCCTGAGAGGTGATGTTGAGCACGACCAGATAGCGCACCCCATCCTGCTCGCGTTGATAGACAAAGCAGGCGGTGTTATCCTGGTCGAGGGAGCGGTAAGAGCCAATCGTCAAGGCAGGCGAGGCCCGACGCAATTCTAGCAGGCGGTGTATCAATGTCAGAAACGAGTGGGGATCATTCTGCTCGGCGACCACATTGTAGACCTGATAGTCAGCGGCGACAGGCAACCAGGGAGTTACATCTGGTGAGCTGAAGCCTGCGTAGGGGCTGCTATCCCACTGCATGGGCGTGCGGATCGGGTCGCGGCTATACTCTGGATTATCTTTCCCCTGCGGATCATGCATCAGTGCGGGCGGGACGAAGCTATCCTGCATACCCAGTTCGTCGCCGTAATAGCAGGTGGGGGTGCCACGCAATGTCAACAGCAGCATCTGCGCCGCCCGCGATTGCGCTCGCCCGACACGTGTGGCGAGGCGTGGACGATCATGGTTCCCCAGCACCCAGTTGGGCCACGCACCCTCTGGCAACGCGTACTCGTATTCATCGACGACCTTGCGAATAGTCGCGGCATTCCAATCAGGCAGGGTCACCAGTTGAAAGTTGAAGGGCAGATGCGCCTCATCCAACGCCTCACCATAATATTGCACCAGGATGTGCAGGGGCAGGTAGAGTTCACCAATAAATACACGCTCATCATATGAATCGATCAAGGTGCGCATATCCCGTACGATATCGTGCATGCCGGGCTGATCTTCGGTATAGGTAGCAAACTGGCGTAGATAAGGGGGATCGCCGGGCTTCCAGTCTGGATTCATGACATTGTCGCGGAACTGGTCGTCCTTGATGAGCATCCAGAGCACATCCATGCGGAAACCATCGACGCCCCGGTCGAGCCAGAAGCGCAACACGTCATACATCGCCTCGCGCACGGCAAGATTGCGCCAGTTGAGGTCTGGCTGCTTGACATCGAACAGGTGCAAATAATACTGGCCCGTCTGTTGATCAAGCTGCCATGCGGGTCCACCGAAGAGGGCAACCCAGTTATTAGGAGGGCCACCATCGGGAGCCGGGTCGCGCCAGATATACCAATCGCGCTTGTCATTAGTTCGATTGGCGCGTGCGATCTGGAACCAGGGATGTTCATCAGATGTATGATTCGGCACATAATCCACGACTACCTTGAGATTGCGACTGTGTGCTTCCTTGATCAAGATATCGAAGTCCGCTAGCGTGCCGAAGATGGGATCGACATCGACATAATTGGAGACATCATACCCGAAGTCCGCCATCGGTGATGGATAAAAGGGTGAGAGCCAGAGTGCATCGACGCCGAGCCATTGCAGGTAATCGAGCTTATGGGTGATCCCGATCAGATCGCCCACCCCATCGGCGTTGCTATCCTTAAAGCTGCGCGGATAGACCTGATAGATCGTACCATGGTGCCACCAGGGAGAAGTTTGAGTCATGTGGTCCTTCCTTTGTGGGAATAATCTTTTCTAGTGGGCTATGTTTCCCCCAACTGTATTATGATTAATTCTACACGCAACGAGGGGGATTCGGTAGGGGGTATGGGTTGAGGGAACGTGGGATTACGGGGTACGTACGGGTTTATAAATCGCGCCCTTACACCATTTTTGATGCATAATGCGCATCACAATATAATAATTCATCTCAATGGTGTAGGGGCGCGATTTATAAGCCCGCGTTCACCACTTACAGACGCACATAGCAAATTTGACACCCCACCTGTTTCCAGGTATGCTCTCTAACAACATGAAGAGCAATTAGGAGATAAGGGAGATCTCAATTTCTTTTATAGGAATAAAAAAAGATGCCTGAAGTATGTCCTCAATGTGGTGCATACGCCTTGCGCAACATTGCACGCGATCCCGCTGTTATGACCTGCACTGAATGTGGAGCACAGGTTCCAACCAATATTCTGCCACTCTTCATCGTGACGGGCACAAGTGGCGCGGGCAAAACATCGATCATTCCTTTCTTGCGTCGCCTCTTGCCCGAATGCCTCGTCTTTGATAAAGATCTGCTGGGATCTACCTGTTATGACCATATGGCGACGAGCTGGCTGCTTCTGGCCTATGGCATCGCTCAGGGAGGTCGCCATACGATTATCTGCGGAACGATGATGCCGCAAGAGGTGGAGCAATGTGAGGTGCGCGACCGCATCGGCCCCATCCACTTCCTTAATCTACATTGCAACGATGTTGTGCGCGAACAACGCCTGCGTGCACGTCCCGCCTGGCGCAAATCTTCTAGCAACGAGTTTATTGAAGAGCATCGCCGCTTTGCCCACTGGCTCCTGGAGCACGCCGCAACGGACTACAATCCACCGATGCCAACCATTGATACATCAGATACCACACCAGAGCAATCCGCGCAGGAGATTGCTCTGTGGGTCAGGGAGGTCCTGGGAAATCAAATGGTTGTACCCATTGTATAGCGGCGCACGTCGTGGATCTACCTACAACGTTATGACTTCACGGCACCCGCAACGCCATTGATGAAATAGCGTTGTAACAGGACGAATACCAGCATGATTGGTCCTAGCGTAATCACTGAACCGGCGGCAAGATAGGTCCAGTTTGTGCTATTCTCGCCAATAAAGGCGTACATGCCCACGGCTAGCGTCCGTAGTTCGGGCACGCCCAATGTAAAGACCAGGGGAATGAAGAAGCTATTCCAGGCTCCAATAAAGGTGAAGAGTGCTACCGTCGCCTGCATAGGACCGGCCAGAGGGAACATCACCAGCCAGAAACGCTGATTGAAGCTTGCCCCATCAACGCGTGCCGCATCCTCGATCTCGCGCTCCATAGACGAGAAGTAGCCCATAAACAAAAAGGTGCTGAAAACCAGGCCGCCCGCCGTCTGCACCAGAATAATAGAGGTCAGCGAGTTCAACAGGCCGAGGCGCTGGATGATATCAAACACGGGCAGAATAGTATACCCATGGGGCAGGAAAAGGGTTACCGCGATCAGGCCGAGCAAGATCTTTTTGCCCGGAAAATTTGTGCGCGACAAGGTATAACCAGCCATCGCGGCAAAGAGCAACACAAAAACCACCGTCATACTCGCCACAATCACCGTGTTCAGGAAGTACTGCCCAAAAGAGGCTTCGTTCCAGGCGTTGGGATAGTTGGACCACTGAATATGGCGTGGGAAGATATTCAATCCCTGATCAAAAAAGTCCGAATCAGTCTTGAGCGAACTGCCTAGCATCCACAAAAATGGGTACATCCAGGCCAGACCACACACCAGCAGCAGAACATGGGTCAGGCCCATAGAACCTCGCTGCCGGAATTTGCGCAAAGATCGACGAGGACGCTGTGGCTTCGCTGCCAATGGAAAAACACTCATGGGAAATGCTCCTTTCAATCTCTTTTCAATCTCTTTCTGGACCTGTTAATCTCGCCAGGCAGTACGCTGGCGATTGATATAGCGGAATATCAGCACCTGGGCTACAGAGAGACCGAGCAAGATTATCCCGTAAAAGAAGGACGCCGCCGATGCAAACCCAACGTTCGGCTGCACACCCGCACGAGCAGAGCCTCCAAAAGCCTGATGATAAATGTAGGTATTGACCACCTCAGTTGCGCCATACGGGCCACCATCCGTCAACACCAGTACCAGATCAAAGACCTGGAGACTGCCCAACAATGCCAGAATGACAATCACCAGACCGATCCCACGCAACATGGGAACGGTGATATTTATAAAGCGAGCGGTGCTGTTAGCTCCATCGATACTGGCCGCTTCATACAGTTCCGCTGGAATCGTTTGCAGGCCAGCCAGGAAATAGACCAGGTTATAACCAAGCGTATTCCAGATCCCAATCACAATGATGATCCCCAGCGCAAAACGTGGATCACCTAACCAGTCAATATGGTCTTGCGTGATATGGAGCTGCGCCAGAAGCTGGTTCAGATTATCACCAAAGTTAGAGAGGATCAGTTGAACCACAACAGCGATCACCGCAGGAGAAGTCACCGCCGGGATAAAATAGATCGAGCGATAGAAAGAGGCAAAACGCAATTTTGTGTTATTGAGGACCAGTGCCAGGATCAACGCCAGTGTTAACTGAATCGGCACCAACACAGCCGTAAAAATGAGCGTATGCGCAAATGCACCCCAGAAAAACGAATCGTGTATGACACGCACGAAATTATCCAGGCCCACATAGTTAGAAGGGTCACCAATCCCATTCCATTCGTAGAGCGTGTATCCAAATGAACCGAAAATAGGATACACAACGAAGACCATTAGCAACACAAACATGGGTGCAATATAGATATATGACCAGCGATTGGCACGTATCTCTTGCCAGAGAGAGCGCCTGTTTGTCTGCTGCGACTTACGCTTCACCGCTTCTGGTACGGTTGATATAGTTGGAGTTTGCATAGCAGATAGTTCCTTCTCAGTCCGCTAAAATCACAAGCAGGAAAGAGAGATACGAACATCTCTCCTTCCTTCTGTAAGATGATTGGTTGTGTGGTATTCAGCAAGCCAGTATCACTAGCTCGAAGCAGGTTTGGTAACGTAAGGCTTCGTCAGATCCCAGTCTGGGAACGTGTAATCAGCGATACTCACCTTGGAGCCTTTCTGCTGTGCCTGCTTGATACCATCATCCTGCGCTTTCTGCATACGCGCCGCCAGATCGGAGAAGGAGGCCTGAATATCCTTAATCTGCCCGGTATAATAACCAGCCATGATATCACCCATATTGGGCTTCACGGCCTGTACCAGCACATTTGCCGTCTGAGGATTGCGAACTGAGGAGTCGGGGCCATTGAGCGCCAGTTTAGAGAGGCCAACAAACTGAGAGAAGGGTTTGAATGTAATTTTAGCGGGGTCGTCATTCTGCGGGAAGATCGAGACATCTTCGCCCCATTGCTGTGTAAAGCGTTTCCCTGCGTCCACACTATACAACCAATCGAACCATGCCCACGCTTCATCTGGATGTTTGGTCTGAGAAGACATTGCGAACATGGTCCCACCAGGAGTTACAGAGAAATAGCCTTGTAGGGTTGGTGTGGGAGAGATAAGCGTTGTAAGCGAATAGTCGGTGAATTTGAGTGAAGTCCACCCGCCCTGATTCCAGACACCGCCAACCGTCATCCCAAACTTGCCACGCGCAAAAAAGGCGCGCGAAACCTCGTCGGAGATACTCATCGAACTTGAGTAAAAATACCCCTTCGTTTTCCACTCTTTGAAGAGATTCATAAAATCAGTATAGTTGCGATCAGTCCCAAAGGTGAACTTACCCACACGGGCATCCATGTTATACGCGCCACCAGGCGAACCTGCTCCCAGGATAAATACGGTCATCCACCATTCCAACAAACTAAAAGCGCTATTGCCAAACCCCAATCCATAGACCTGACCATTGCCCTTTTTCGTAATCGTCTCAGCATAATGGGTCACGTCATCCCAGGTCTTTGGGATCATCACACTGCCATCACTGTTGACCAGCCCGGCATCCCGGAAAACTTTATTGTTAATATAGAGCTGAACCCAGGGCGAGGTACCACTAATAGGGGCACTGTAGAGCTTGCCATTAAACATATTGCTGCCCTCGTGCAAAACGCCTTGCGGGAAACGTGCACGCCAGCTTGCATCTGCCCACTTATCAACGGGCATAAACCATCCATCGGAGACTTGAATATTAGGGGTTGGTTGCCCAGGGATCATGCCCACATCAGGTGCACTCTTCCCTTTCACTGCCAGTGCGTAGAGATTTGCATAGGTTCCACTTGCCTGCACAGTTCTCTTGATCTTGATTTTTGGGTGCGCCTGCTCAAAGAGCTTTATCTCACCCTCAACCCAGGGCGTCTGACTGACAAGCCAGTCCCAATAATTGACCGTTACCGTACCGCTGCTACTGCCTCCAGATCCACCACAGGATGCCAGGATGCCTCCCATTGTCGCAGCTTCCGCTGCTGCTACCGTCGTCTTGACAAAATTTCGCCGCGTAAGGTGTGATGAAAAATCCATGATGATACAATCCTCCTTGATTTTTGAAAATGGCTTGTTTAGCATGCATCCGTTTTTTGAGAAAGTTCTCCATTGAGCATGCGGTTTTCACTGTCCAACTGGCATGTATGGAGCAATTATGTGGGGCGGGAATCACCTCCTTGCAAATCACCATTCGCCTGTCTTGTGTATAACAGACGAGGCATCTCATAGAACATGGAGCACAAAATCCCTATCCAATAGTATTTGTACTCACCTGAGATGCGCGAACAATTAAAGGGCAGCCTGGGTAACTAAAGGGTCAGATAACATAAACCAAACTGAAAAACGAGGGTAAAGGAAACCTTCCAGAGTAGGGTAAAATTGATCCTGTGAACTAGTCCAAGTATAGAATAAACCTTTTCTTTTTGTCAAGTGTCTTTTTTATCTAGCACTCCATCTATTAGAGAAACGTTGGGAATAGGCGTAGTACGCTATCAACCTTCAGTCAACTAGAGCCAATCTCGCCAGCGGAGCGACCCACTTCAGAGCGTCCATCAATTGATTGATGTGCTCGCCTGGGGAGGCTTTTCAATCAATTGATGGACGCTCTGAAGTGGGTCGCTCCACCGATGCAATGATATTTGGCAGAGCAGTAGGGGCGTATGCTTGACAATGGACGAGTTTCATTCCATAATTGGTCTAGTCCACAAAAATTACATCTGTATAGGAGTTTGTATGCTTCAATTTGCTATTCCTACTATAATTTCCTCAAAATGTATGTAAAGTCGATATCAAGTGTACAAGGACTACGTATATATGACAACAAAAACGCATCAAACAGAAACAAAGGTTAGCGAAATATACCAACGCCTGTACGCTCTAGCGCTAGAAAAAGGGCCAGACGCACAATTGCCCACTGTACGTGTTCTTTGTGAGAGTCTGGCGACAACACGCGTTACATTGCGCGAAGCATTGACCCTGTTAGAAGCCGAACACATTATTTATACAAAAAATCGGCAGGGGATTTTTGTGTCGCCCAGGATCTATCATAAATCGGTCCACATTCTCTTTTCCTCACAGAGCTTCGCCGCGCCTGCTTCGCCTTTCTGGAGTATGCTCTGGATGCAACTGGAACAGGAGGCTCAACAGCGTGCGAACTTTAAGAATGAGATCTGCACCTTTCACCTGGTCAAGCCGACCGATAATGCAGACTACTCTATCCCAGAAGCTATCGAGACGCTGCTACAGACCGAACGAGCGGATGGAGTATTGGCAATCGGCCTGCAAAGTTCGGAGAAAGGGATGCTTAATGGAGAAGGGCTTCCCTGCGTGACCTTTGCGGGCGAGGGCGCATATACTATTTATCTCGATTTCGCCGAATTCGGGCGCATGGCAACAGAAGTACTCCTGCGTCAGAATTGTAAAAGAATGGGCTGGTGGGCGTATAACGTGCCATCTCATCCATTAGAGAAGATGAGCAACGTACAGACCTTTCGTCAGCTACTTCAGGAGTATAAAAGACCCCTTTACTCTGAATTGATACGCGTCCCGCACGTACCGCCATCACGCTCCTCGCTCTCCCTGCAAGAACAGGGCTATCTGCTTGCAAGAGAGGTATTTGAGGGTCCGTCCAGCCTGCGCCCTGATGGGCTGGTCATTTCTGATGATATGATGACTGATGGTGCTCTGGTGGCCTTTGATGAATTAGGGATTCGGGTCGGACATGACATTTGCGTGGTCTCGCATGGCAACACGGGTTCGCCGATCCTCTTTGGCCGTACAAAACATATGACGGTCATCGAATACGATCCAGCAATGCTGGCACAAGCCATGTTCTCGACCCTTGACATGCTTATGGCAGGGAAAGATCTTGAGGGGCAGACGATCAAGATCCGTCCTCAATTACGCCAGCAATAGAAGCGCTCTGACGGCCCTTCTCCACCTCGGCAATCAACTCCTCAAGTGGCATCAGCGCCAACGATTTCAGGCGCAGGTCCGCATGGGCGAGGTCGAGCTGACTGGTGACAGGATTGGGAATGGCAACACAGAAGATACCGGCACGTTGGGCCGCAAGCACACCATTAGGAGAATCCTCCAGAGCGATTGCTTTGTCGCCTGATATGTTGAAAGCGGAAAGGACGCCAAGATACAATTCAGGATCAGGCTTCTTGTGCGCTACTTCATCGCCACATTTCATAACATCGAAGAAATCGGCGATGCCAAGGCGCGTAAGATGACCAGAGACCCAGTTGCGCGAAGAGCTGGAGGCCAGGCCAATCTTCATACCCAACCGTTTAGCCGTGTGCAGGTACGTTTCGACGCCTGGCAGAAGCACCTCGGCGGCTAATTGCTCCAGGTGGCGTTTGCGGCGACGGGTCAGAATATCATCTCGCTCTACGCGCCGACCAATCTGCGCTTCGAGAAAGGCAATGGGATCAAAAGAATCAGCACCGCTCCCGATACACTTTGCCCACTGCTCCAGGGGCAGGTCGGCGTTATACTCGGTGTAAATTTCGCGCCAGGATTGCAGTTCGGAGAGTTCTGTATCGAGGATAAGGCCATCAAAGTCGAAGATAAGTGCGTCCATCAGTTCTCCCGGATGATTAGAGTACGATTGATTTCGTGTTTTGTTCCATTGTACAACATAGGGATACAAATGCGGAATCGCACCCTCTTGACCACTTGATCCTGGCGCAAAATATGCTATTATGGCTTATTATAATTTTCTCACGTAGAAAGGGATTGTTGCATGAATCGTATCTGTGTATTCGCAGGATCAAACGCAGGTATTCGGCCAGAGTACCGACAGGCGGCACATCAGTTGGGACAGGCTCTGGTTGAGAGAGGAATAGGTATGGTCTATGGAGGAGCAAGCGTTGGCTTAATGGGAACGATTGCCGATGAAATGCGGGCGCGTGGCGGTGAGGTTATCGGAGTCCTTCCTAAAGGATTATTTGTACGGGAAATCGCACACGCCGATCTGAGTGAACTACACGAGGTTGGCACAATGCACGAACGCAAAGCCCTGATGGCCGATCTGGCTGATGGCTTCATTGCGCTCCCCGGTGGCTACGGCACCTTTGACGAACTGTTCGAGATTACCACCTGGGCACAGATCGGCCTGCACAAAAAGCCTATCGGGTTACTCAATGTTGAGGGCTACTTTACCCCATTATTGGCACTCGTCACCCATGCCACTACAGAGGGCTTCATTCGCCCATTTCATACACGCCTCCTGCTCCATAAAGAGACGCCAGGCGAACTCCTGGATGCCTTTACTACCTTCCAGCCACCAGACGACAATGAGGTGAAATGGAGCGAGCTACCCCCTGAGCGTTAGAAAAGTACCTCAAAAGGCTTGCTCAAGCAGGCACAGATATGTATAACTAATACATATTCACTCGTCACCAATGCAGGGTGCCATTCGTTAGAGTAAGATGTAGCCGTTATTTGAGTTCTTATCCATTGCGAAGGAGTGTTTCATGCCACAGGAGTTTATTCCACCAGCGGCACAGAGTCCACGGAATACGACAATCTTAATAGTCGAAGATGACGCAGATATCGCGCAGTTTCTGCAACGCCTCATCGAAGAGGAAACACCGTATCACACGACCGTGATCGATAACGGGAAAGTTGCGCTAGAGAGGGCTCCGGACCTGAATCCCTGCCTCCTGCTACTTGATTACCGCCTCCCCGGCGTCAACGGCCTTGAACTCTACGATCGCTTACAAGAAAAAGAAGCGCTCAGAGGGGTACCAACAATCATGATGAGCGCGACGCTACCAGTCAGAGAGCTAGAGCAACGCGGTATTTATCAACTTCGCAAACCAATGGATATCAGGAGCGTTCTGCGTATGATTACGCATGCCATCGCCACATATGAGGAGAAGAGCTTGCAGGAACAATACCATCGCTCGTGAATGGAGAACCGATTTGTGCCAACACTATCCATCTGGTAGAAAAATCTGATACAATAGCACTATTCCATGTACATTCATGGAAGACATACCAGACGCGATCAAGAGAGGTGTATCGTGGCAGATAAAGAACAAAAAAAGGTGCAGAAAGCTGCACCGAAATCAAACAAGCAAAAGAAAGAAGCACAACGAGAAAAGAAAGCCGCTAAATCGGGCAAAACTCTCTCATAATGCTCCCTTCCTCACACAATTCTGGTGGATACGGCAGAATCATTTCTCTATCCGCATCCACCAGATGTGCATTTCCACATGAAATATCTTATTTTACTCCTCTTATATATGTCGCATTCTTCCTCACTCATACGTATCATAAGTAGTAGGGTAACAAACAACGCTTGCAACAAAGCCGCATAGAACCTACATGCTTGACACTTTTGGTACAATGCGAATGGAGAGCTTTTAGCAGGACCGCCCGTAAATCCCAACCCATTGAGGCGTGGATATACGAAGGCGCTCCGTTTGGTGATGCGATGAGATGGGCATCTCGTGCGTCTTAACACATTGACACCCATGTATTTGACAGTGTTCCCTCATTGGGCTATACTCTGCGCAATAAGTCGGGGCCAGGTGCCTCGCTTCTACCGCAGGGCTTGCGGGAAGTCAAGTCTGTGGAGGCTGTGTAAGACACCATGAGCCAACGTTCATTGTGCAACACCCGATGAAGCAGAAACACCCACTTGTGAAAGTGGGAAGCCCTTGCCTTTCCAGGTGCGGGCAGATGTCATGGAATGGGGGTGCGCATGCAACAGCCAATGTCCCACGATGCATACAAACGAGATACCACCCCAGAGCAATGGGTAGAAAAAACGGGGATCAAATCAGATACGTATGAGCAAAGTGACCAGTGGGCAATACTCCGCCACGAAGTAGAGGAAGGGAATATTCCTACTCCTGAGCAACACAGCGGAACAGCCTGGGAACAACGAAATACGGAGGATGACGCCCACAAAAATAGCGTCCACTTCTCCGAGCAAGACGCGCTGATGGAGGCACAACATCACGTTGATATTGTTGTTGTCGGCGTCGGCGGCGGTGGGATGAACGCGATCAACCGCATGATCGCAACTAAAGTGCGTGGCGTGCGCTTCATTGCAATGAATACAGATGCACAGGTACTCGCGCTCTCACCGGTCACTAATCGTATCTGCCTCGGACAGCATCACACCAGAGGACTGGGAGCAGGCGGGAACTCTGCGGTTGGCATGCGCGCCGCAACCGAAAGTACCGCCGAGATTCGTGCCGCCCTTGGCGACGCCGACCTGGTCTTCATCGCCGCTGGCATGGGTGGAGGCACAGGCACGGGGGCAGCACCCGTCATCGCTTCTATTGCCAAAAAGTTGGGCGCACTCACCGTTGGGATCGTTACTCTCCCATTCAGCTTTGAGGGATCACGCCGTCGTCGCGTCGCCGAACAAGGCCTGAGCGAACTTGCCGCAGAGATCGATGCACTGATTACGGTGCCCAACGATCGCCTACTCTCAACAATTGCGCGCGACCAGAATCTCTCGGACGCATTTAAGGTCGCCGACGATGTCTTACGCCAGGGCGTGCAGGGTATCGCCGAGGTCATCAACGTGCCCGGTATGATCAATGTTGACTTCGCCGATGTGCGTAGCGTCTTACGCGAAGCCGGCACCGCTCTGATGAGTATCGGACAGGGTAGTGGGCGTAATCGTGCCCAGCAAGCAGCAGAAGAGGCCGTCGCTGGCGGCTTCCTTAACGTGACGATTCGTGGTGCCAGAAACGTTCTTTTCAACATCAGTGGCGGTGAAGATATGACCCTGTTCGAGGTCAACGAGATCGCTGAACGGATTGGCGAGGCCATCGATCATGCAGCAGATATCACATTTGGCGCAGTGATTGATCCGAGCCTACAAGATACGCTGCGTGTGACATTAATTGCCGCCGGTATGGAAGAAATACACACAACACGTATCCCGGCCATTCATATCGAGCGCACAGCACAACAGACGCGTATGACGGGAACGAGTGGCAGAAACGCTCTTCCACCACAACACCCTGCTGCTCCCACAAGGGCACCATTTCCAACGCGCTCTGCACCGGTAGAGCCGATCCCTCCGGCACCCATTACGCCACCGCCGACACGGTTGCCACCACCGTTGCGTCCAGCCAATCCCCCTCCAGGGAGACAGCAACGCAGCCTGGATGACCTGCGCGGATTGCGCAACATGGGACGCCGACACGAAGAGGCGAAACGCAACAACGATCACGACGACGAAAGCATTGACGTTCCACCATTTTTGAAGCGCTACGATCAATAGCAAAAAACAGGGCCAGAATTGAAAGTTCTGGCCCTGTTCTCTAGATACTATTCTACCCAGTTACTCTTTCGGCTCAGGAGTAGTTCGCCCACGCTCACCACCCTTTTTCCCGATCTTCGAGTAGAACTCGGATCCCTGCTGACGCTTCGTTGATTCGCCGCCCTTTTTCCCAATTTCGGCATAGAATTGTGGTCCACGTTTCTCCTTCACCGTTTCGCCACCCTTTTTCCCGATCCTGGAATAAAATTCTGGCCCGTATTTCTCTCGTACTGCCTGACCACCATGTTTCGCCTTTTGTGATCCCGGTTCTGGTCCACGTTTGTTGTTTGCCATAGAAAGTTCCGCCTCTCTTTAACTTCTTACACCCACATGTACCCAACATACAACAAAGCGAGGAGACATTCTCACCAGAACATCTCGCTGCTTCCTTACTGCGTCTGATGCCCTCGCGCTTGCGCCACTCGATTGGCAATTAGTGCTGCGGTGATACCTGCACCAACTCCATTATCGATATTCACGACGGAAAGACCTGGCGCACACGTTTGCAACATCGAAAGCAAAGCGGCAACACCCTTGCCACCTAACCCATAACCAATCGAAGTCGGTAACCCGATAACAGGAACAGGAACCAGCCCTGCAACCACTGATGGTAAAGCTCCATCCATGCCAGCAGCAACAATAATTACGTCCACCCCATCTGTGAGTAGATCACTCAACGGACGTATCAAGCGATGCAAGCCCGCAACACCTACATCATAGATGCATGTCACCCGACAACCCATCTCCTCCGAGATAAGAGCAGCTTCCTCTGCCCTTGGAATATCAGAAGTACCCGCACTGATCAACCCGACATGCCCCCCCATACTTCGGCGCACATATTCCGGACTATAAATGAC
>JACDAE010000708.1 GCA_013695595.1 Ktedonobacteraceae bacterium
ATGTACGCCTGTTGGCAATCTGGCCCGTTGCGGAGTCGAAATCAAATGCATAAATAATCTGTCGTGGCGAGTCGGTGAAATACATAATCGTATCGTCTGGACTCCAACCAATCCCGTTGGGAACGCCAAGCTCTGAGAGCATTGTATGAATAGAGCCGTCTGGATCAAGGCGATAGAGGACACCTTCTTCCGCTTTACCCATAGAACCAGCCCAGAAACGTCCCTTGCTATCTACTGCTCCATCGTTAAAGCGTAGATGAGGTCGGTTGGCCTCTGGATTGGCAATAGGTTGTAATGTGGCTGATGAAGGATCCCAGAATACAAAGCCATTCTTCGTTGCCATAACTAACCCACCTGAAGCACGTAATGCAAGCACCCCAATTGCAATCCCCACCTCAAATTTCTCATAGGTGTTGTTAGCTGGTACGAAGCGAAAAAAGCAGTTACGCTCGATATCGACCCAATACAGTGCTTGTTCGGCAACGCTCCAGAGGGAACCTTCGCCCAGTTGATTATGGAGTGATAGAACTTGTTCAACTTCGCTCATACAAAACCCTCATTTCTCATACAACTTTATATGAAGCCTACGCATTTTCCTGTTCATTTCCACAGAAAAATTTCACCGTGTTTCCATTATAACAAGCTTTTTTAGCAAATCTTGCAATGTATTTTCTGGATCATTGCATATACCAGAATGCGTTGGCGAAGTCTGAATAAGCGTACTGCGTGGGGCGACGAGCCAGTGGAAACGCTCAGATTGTGGAAGCAAGCCAATGGGGCCGCTCCCTTCCTTGCCATCGCAGACCAGGAGCAGGTATTCAAGCTGTTGTTGTACAGCGGGGAGATCCAGTTGGGGAGCAAATACGTCTAGACGCTGTTGATCCAGGTGAAGGAGTGCACCTAGAAAGCGACGTGTGCGACAGAAGAGAATAATACCTATATTGATGCACTCACCGCGTTCAACGCAAGGCACAAGGCGAATGATCGCGTAATCATATGAGTTGGTCGCGGGCACGCAAAGCCTCCTCTACAAAAATATGCGAATGTGCCAGACGATCTAGCAAATAATCGAGGTATGCGGCACGATGAGCAACAGGATCGGCGAACTCTGCATCATTTGCCAACCAGGCATCAGGAACCAGATTGATAATATGTTGGAGTGTCGTTGCCGTTAACTGCATTTTTAGTCTCTGGTCAACTTCTGATAATGCGCTTGCTGCTGGCAATAAGACATGATTTCTAATTGCGGAGAAAGGGAGCTGACTGCGTTCCATATAGTTTGCATTGACATGGTGAAAGTAGAGCGAAGCACCATGATCGATCAGCATCAGGCGACGATGCCACCAGAGCATATTTGTATTGCGTGGTGTCCGATCCACATTTGTGACATATGCATCAAACCAGACAATCGATGATGCCAGTATTGGATCCAATGAATGGGCATCAAGGGCATCGAATGCCAGAGCGCCCGGCAGGAAATCGAGTGCCAGGTTGAGGCCCGCACTCGCCTTAATCAAGCTTTGAATCTCAAAATCTGGTTCCATACGGCCAAGCACAGCATCGAGTTCCATGAAGACGATCTCTGGTACGGGTAGCCCCAGCGAGCGAGCGATTTCGCCTGCGACCAGTTCAGCGATTAATGCTTTTAATCCCTGACCTGCTCCACGAAACTTGAGCACATAGAGTCCATCATCATCTGCTTCAACGATTGCCGGAAGGGAGCCACCCTCGCGCAGGGGAGTCACATAGCGCGTTGCAGTAATTGTTCTCAGCATGGCATTATTGTAACACATCTGCTATTTGGAAGGGAATTTTTTCTATCCACCTTTGTCTGTTATCACGTATACTATATAGGATGAAAATTATGAGAAACAAAGGAGTGCTTATATGCAATATAGAACATTGGGCCGTACAGGCTGGAAAGCCTCTGAGATGGGTTTTGGAGCCTGGGCGATTGGTGGAGATGCCTGGGGAACAACAGACGATAAAGAAGCCATAGCGGCCTTACATAAAGCTATTGAGCTAGGTGTAAATTTTATTGATACCGCCGATGTCTATGGTGACGGACATTCTGAGCAGCTTGTTGCGCAGGTGCGTCGATCACATAGCGAGCGGATTTTTATCGCGACCAAGGCCGGGCGGCGGCTTAACCCTCATGTCGCGGCAGGCTATAATCGTAAAAACCTGACGGATTTTGTCGAGCGTAGCCTGCAAAACTTACAGATGGAGGCACTCGACCTCTTACAACTGCATTGCCCACCGAGTGAGGTGTACAGTAATCCAGAGGTCTTTGCTATCCTTGATGATCTGGTCCAACAGGGCAAGGTGCGCAACTATGGTGTCAGCGTGGAGAAGGTTGAAGAGGCGCTCCAGGCTATTCGTTATCCTAACTTGCAAAGTGTGCAGATCATCTTCAATATGTTCCGTTTAAAACCTGCCGAAGAGTTCTTTAAGGCTGCACGAGAGCATCAAGTGGGTGTTATCGTACGCGTCCCACTCGCAAGCGGCATGCTTACGGGGAAATTTAAACGCGATACACAATTCGCGGCTAAAGATCATCGCAACTATAATCGCCATGGAGAGTCATTTGATCAGGGCGAAACATTCTCAGGAGTCGATTATGAGAAGGGGCTGGATGCAGTCGAAGAATTGCGTACATTGGTCCCTCAAGGAGTATCGATGGCCCAGTTTGCGTTACGCTGGATTTTGATGTTCCCAGAAGTATCGACGGTTATCGCGGGATCGAAAAATCCTCAACAGGCTGCCGATAATACTCAGGCCGCCGAATTGCCGCCGCTGAGCAAAGAAACGATGCGCCGCGTGCAGGAGATTTACGACAAATCTATACGAGCACAGGTAGAGGCAAGATGGTAGCTTCAACTGTGGCCGAGTTGTTAGTACAGCGTCCATTAGGCCTTGTTTTTGATATTGATGGAACGCTCAGTCCTATTGCACCGACGCCTGGAGAAGCACAGCTTTATTCAGGCGTCGGTGAGTTACTCACACGCGCAAAACAGCATGCCCATATTGCGATTATTACGGGGCGTGCCGTTTTGGATGGGGCGCGCATGGTCAATGTTGATGGATTGACCTATATTGGAACCCATGGCCTGGAGCAGGCTGATGGCCTTCCACCTCAAGCACAAGTACAACTTCTACCCGAAGCGCAAGAATATAGAGAAGCTGGAACATATCTCCTTGATCTTGTCGAGCAGGAGAAGCTACCTGGCTGTCTGGTCGAGCGCAAAAGTGTCGGCGGCACCATTCATTATCGCCTGGCACCAGATCCAGAACAGATGCGGCAGCGCATACTATCTTTATTACGTGAACCGGCTCAGCGTGTGCATATGCAATTGAGTGAAGGCAAGCGGGCTATAGAGGTGCGCGTGCCTTTACATATCAATAAAGGCCATGCGCTACGGAGTTTTGTGCAACGCTATAAGTTGCAAGGGGTACTCTTTGCGGGAGATGACCGTACCGACATCGATGCTCTACTAGAGATAGAACGTCTGCATGATGAAGGAATAAAGGCGGTAGGCGTAGCTGTGCAACATGCAGATACGCTGGCCGAGTTGTTGGCGCATGCGGACATCGTAGTCCAGAAGGTTGAAGGAATGGTAGAGTTATTACGTACAATCGTGGAAGAACTTGAGAAAACAGCTTAACGGTGGGTGCCCTGGTGGGATCCAATGATCCCACAAGAGGTACCCAACAGACGACTTCTAGCCAACGTTAGCAACAACCATGCCGTCATCGGTAGGTTCAGAATTTGACTTTACGGAACGAGGTAAGGGAGAGGCGAGATCGAGCAGGTCATTAATATCGGCTATCTGCCGTGTCAACCACATGTTGAGATCACTACGTTCTACAGCCTGCCGGGCGATCTGAGCTTTTACACGGCGTTCTTCGGGCGACAATGTAAGCGCCTTGTACAAAGATTGAGCCGTCTCTAAAACATCTGTCGGCGAAGTAGGGATCGAGCCCTTACCTAATTGCTGGAATGCTCCAGCAGTACGTGAAAGGACGAGTACACCATTGGACTGATTGACGACCGGCCCCTCTTTGGCGACCAGATTCATCCCATCAACAATCGGATTGACGAGCAGTACATCATAATACTGCATGGCAGCCAGAGCACGCGTCCGATCGTTATCTGCAAAGACAGTAATCGGAGTCCACTCTTCGGTGCCATATTTGTTATTAATCTCTTCGATGAGCGCAAACACATCACCTGAATAGCGTCGATAGGCAGGCAATGTTTGACGAGAGGGAACCAGGAAAGCCAGGAAAGCGACCTTACCGTGTAAGTCCGGGCGTTTTTCGAGGACATAATCATAGGCCTGAAAGCCTCGAATGATATTCTTGGTTGGTTCCAGACGATCTACACGCATGATCGTGTGTTCGCGTAAAAGCGGCTTAATTTTTTCAGCAGCTCTTTTGCCTGCTGCACTATTGACGACACGGCGCTCCTCTGTCACAGAAATGGAGATGGGATAGGCACGAGCACGTGTGCAATGGCCCTGCCACCAGACCGCCCCTTCTTCAAAATCGACAACTGCACCGTCCAGAAGCGTCCGAGCACCTTCTAGAAAGTTGCGAGCGTCACGCTCGGTCTGAAAACCGATAATATCATTCCCAACCAGACCGCTATAGATGGCCTGCGCGATATTGCTAGGCAAAAAGTGCCAGCAACGGACATCTGGCCAGGGAATGTGGATGAACTGCTGAACAATGATCGATGGGTGTTGCTTGCGAATCATGGAGGAAACCAGGTAGAGTTGATAGTCGTGTAGCATCACCACTGGCATCGTTTCTTCACGGCTAATCTCAGCATTGACTGCGTCAGCGATAGCCTGATTGGCTACACAATACCCATTCGTCCATGCATCCTGCCATTGAAGATGCGCTTCCTGATCCTGAGCAGGATCATACAAGTAATGTTGTAGAAACCACAATAATTCGTTACTAATCTTCTCGTAATGCTTGCGGTATGCAGCTTTTGAGATGGTTACATAGCGCAACTGCATATCCTGCCCACGTAAGGGAGACTGAAGCAGGCCTCCATGCAGCTCCGCCTCTTTCACGGCGACCCGATCGCCCTCAGTCATTGTCATCGCAACCCAGGTGACGTTCATGCTGTTGCTCGCATCGATTAATGCTGTTACCATACCACCGGCACCACGACGTGGCTTCAGCTTTTTGTCTTTACTGACCTGATACTCAACAGGACCACGATTTGATGCAATGATGAGGCGGCGGGCATGCATCAACTGCGGAGGATTGACATCTGTCGTCATCCGCGAAGGCATGTGTTTATCCTTTCTAACAGGCGCTTTCTGTTGTATCACAAGAGCATACAGTGTGTATGACCCTGACAGGCACACTTGATACTATTTCTATATGATGTGCTGATACAGAAACACCTAAGACCACTAGTAGACGATACGCAAGGCCTCCATAGTAATGGTACCATACAATAAGGCAAAATTCCTAGGAACCAGTGATCCGGTGTGGTGCAACCTGACTCTCTCTATTATAATGCTTTCAAAGAGAAAAAGGTTTCTCCCTTGCGAGTACGAATAGGGATGTACAAATGGACTCAGTCGATCATCGATACCCCTGATCGCAAGGGTTCTCAGGTGCTTGTGGGTAGTAATTATGGTGGAGAGAGGTACATTAGTACCGTTCTCCTTTCCCTGTGGGCTGAAAAACGTTCTAATTAATGAAATAGCGAATAGATAACAACTCGTGGGATGCAATTCGATAAATACGCATTGGCAGATTGAAATAATTTCGTTCTATCACCCATAACTACCTATACCCCTGCTAAAACTTGCGAATAGAGAATGGACATGCTAGAATGCCCTGCGAGAACCGGAAAAGTATACCATTCTGCCGGACCAGCGGCGGAGTCGAGAGGAGCGCACATTGGAAGAAAAGACAGGCAGGAAGTGGCTTTGGCGCATTTTAGATTTCATCAATCCACTACGCGACCCTAGCCTGACGGTGGCCGCTGTACTAACCTTCATTGAAGAAGTTGGGCAACGTGACATCTGGTATTGGATTATTATCATTGCGCTCGTCAACTGGCTGGCCGTACGTGGAGTAGTCTGGCTGATTGTCAATTTCACATTTGCATCTACGTTTATCGGTCGTCGTATGCTATGGGCTGCCAGAAACCCACGCCTCGCGTGGCGTATTCTCGATGCAGTCGGGCACGAAGAGATCGTCATCGGCGGTTTACCCGCTCTTACCGAGAGCATGATGTTGCAGGATGGGACTTCTATCATAAGTCCTGCCCTCACCGCGAGTGGTATTCATATCATCGGTGAACTCCCGGCAGGTACGGAACTCCCAGTGTTGGGTATGCCTAATGGGCAGATGACTGCCGACCTCTCCTCATTTGCAGGTACGGGATTTTTCCCAGGTATGGGTGGCAATAGCACCTTTCCAGGCACAAGCAATTTCGGAAATCAACAACAGGCTTTCCCCAACAACTATATCAGTCAGCAGAGCACTGATGGGCTGCCACAAAGCTTTCCACAGCGACCTTCTGAAGAGGAGGAGCGTCTGCGTCAACAGCTGGCTGCCTACGCACGCCTCTTTGATGACTGGATACAGTTCACCGAAGAGAAATGGCGTACTGTCAGCGATAGCCAACTTGGCTGGAAACCTCTGCGCGGACGTTGGAATAGTTGGGACGACATCTTCCAGGATGCCTATGCCGCAAAAACATCCGATCCCATGGCTCAGGCTGCTCAGGCCGCAGGAGATGCAACCGCACGACGTTATGATACCTCGAAAGATAAAGGCTCGGCAGCTTCAGCAGTTGCTTGCTTTATGCGAGATATGATGACATTGCGGCGGGGTATTGAGATGATGCAACAATCAAGTGATTCACGTATGGATACTGCAAGCAGACAGACAACAACCGATCCTCAAGCACGTGTCAACAGGCGCTTTGATGGTGGTAATAATGGTTCTTTGCTTAATGGTTCCAGTAGTGGTATCGCTCCTCGCAATTCGCTTATCCGGCGACCGGCACAGATTTTTGTGGACGCAGACTCGGAGAAATAGGATAAATCATGTATATGTATCCTCCCCGCCTCGTTCATGTGCGCCCAGAGTTAGATCGCATGGCTGCATATATTCCTGGCGAGTCATTGGAGACTTTTAGCACACGAACAGGCATACCGGAACAACAACTTATTAAATTAAATAGCAATGAAAGCCCCTATGGACCTGCACCTCAGGTTCTTAAAGCTCTCAGCGACCATAGTAACTATAACAATTATCCTGATACTGAATCGACCGCTTTACGTCAAGCCCTTTCTGAATATACAGGGGTTGATCGTCGCTCTATCGTTATCAGTCATGGTAGTAACGAATTAATCAATCTGCTCTGGCACATCTTTCTGTCTGTTGGTGACAATATTATTTGTTGCCCACCAACATTTTCGCTCTATACGTTCATCACAACCTTCTGTGGTGCCTATGTTCTGGAAGTGCCACGTACCATGGATTATGAGGTTGATGTCGAAGGCATTCTGATGGCTCTGACGCCGGAAACCAAGATGATTGTGCTTTGTTCTCCCAATAATCCAACTGGCAATCCTATCTGCGAAGATGATGTACTCGCTCTGCTTGAAACCGGGCGCATCATTGTCGTTGATGAAGCGTATGTGGAGTTTTCCGATCAGCCTGGAGGCCTGGCACATCTCGTTGAGAAGCACAAAAACCTTATCGTGATGCGCACTTTTAGCAAATGGGCCGGCCTGGCCGGGTTACGCATTGGCTACGGTATCTTTCCTGAATGGATCGTTACCTATATGCGCAGAGCCCAATGTCCCTTTGAGGTCAACGTTGCGGGCCACCTTGCTGCTATTGAGACCCTCAAGCACCTCGATTATACTCTGGATAAAGTGCAACTTATCAAAGCTGAGCGAGAGCGCCTCTTTACTCTATTGTCCAGCTTTTCTTACCTGGAACCCATTACTTCGCAAGGCAACTTTATCCTCAGCCGCGTGTGCGAGGAGGATGTGAAAATGGAGCGAATTCGTACGACTGTCGAAGCTCATGGTATCTTACTCCGCTACTTCCATCATCCTTACCTGAGTAACTTTATGCGCGTGACCGTTGGCCTTCCTGAACATACTGATCTTTTGCAACATGCGTTATCGAAGATTGAAGCCTGGTAACACTCCGGTAACGTTCAATACGCG
>JACDAE010000805.1 GCA_013695595.1 Ktedonobacteraceae bacterium
CACGGGCGCACGCAAGGTGACGCCCCCACCCGGATTCCAGAGCATGGATAAAGAGCCAGAGCCTATATCACAGGAGGTGTTTTATGCCTGATCTCAGACCAGTCGTTGAGCCAGAGCAGGTTCTTACTTTGTTGCAGCAGCACTTTAAAGAGCCGATTAACAATCTGAAAACCAGAGAGGGTGGTCAGGTTGCACATACATTTGCCTTCCAGGCCAACGGGCAGGAATATATTCTGCGCTTCAATGATTCCAACCATATGCCGATCAGCTTTGCTAAAGAAGCTGTATTGTCGCAAAGTATAGCATCATCACACATCCCATTCCCGCCTGTAGTACAGGCAGGCAAATGGCGTGGATTGTACTTCGCCATCTCGCAGAAGGTACCGGGCCAGATGTTGACGGAGCTTCCCATACAGGAAGTCATGTCGCTTCTCCCAGAAGTGATCACCATCCTCGACGCGATTCACCACATCAATGTGAGCCAGAGCAAGAACTATGGCATTTTTGATGGGCAGGGCCTGGCCCCCTACTCAGACTGGCGCAGTTCACTGCTACAGGTGAAGGAAGAGGAACAGGATTGGAACTACTTTGGGAAATGGCATGTGCTCTTTGAGCAAACTTTTCTGGAAAGGAAGCTCTTCGACGACATCTTTGCACGCATGGTAGAACTGCTCGATTACTGCCCTGCTGAACGCTATCTCGTGCATGGAGACTATAACTTCCGCAATATTCTTGCTCACGAGGGAAAGATTACCGGCGTAGTCGATTGGATAAATGCACAATATGGTGATTTTGTCTACGATATTGCAGGGTTAGACTTCTGGCTTCCTGGGTTGAATATGGGAGAGCGCTGCCTGCACTATTACCAGGAACACCATATTCACATTCCTTTTTATAATGAGCGGTTGCTTTGCTATGAGTGTTATATTATGCTGATTGCCATGCGCTTTTTTGCGAAGAAGGGGGATGAGCAGGCGTATCAGTGGATATGTCAGCGTATGCAGCAACTATCGCAGCGTCAGGTGTAAAGATAATCTAGTCTTCAGTTAAAGAGGAGGTGCTTATCTGCAACAATGTTGCCGGGGCACCTCTTTGCTGTAAAAAGGTGATTAAACGTTGCGACAAGATTGCGACAGTTGTATGATTGGACTGTGACACGTCAAAGGTATTCTTAAAGGGAAGTCTGGTCGAAGAGAGATATATATATGTTTTTGAAAAAACCTGTGACGGAGCTATAAATAATGATTATCTCGCTACAAACATTACAAGACGTGCTCAATACAGTAGGATACCCGGCGGTTGTGCTCTTCATCTTTATTGAAAGCACGGGTATCCCTTTCCCCGGTGAGACCATGCTGCTACTGGCATCGTTTTATGCTGCTACCACAGGTCACCTGTCGCTACCGGGTATTATTGCCTGTGCGGCGTTGGGGGCGATTATGGGTGATAATCTTGGCTACTATATCGGCTATACAGGGGGCAGAAAGTTTGTCGAGCGCTTTGGGCGCTACGTCTTTGTAAAAACCGAGCATCTCGATCAGGCCGAAAAGTTCTTCCGCAAGCACGGTGCGAAAACCGTCTTCTTTGCACGTTTCATTACACTTCTGCGTATCTGGGCCGCGTTTCTGGCGGGCGTCAACAGAATGCATTGGCGCACGTTTCTGTTCTATAACGCCGCTGGTGGTATTGCCTGGGCCGCATTAATAGGGACGCTTGGCTATCTCGGCGGCCTCTACTTCCATGACCATTTTGATCAGGTCTCGCATATCGCACATATGATCGGTTGGGTTGGTCTAGGTGTCGGTGTGCTTACAGTGCTTGCTACAATTCTCTTCTTCAAGTTTCGCCGTCGCGCTACTCATGAACAGTCCGAGGAGAGCACGGCAAAAGTGCAGGAACCAGAATATACTGAAGTTGTGTGAAAAATGTGTGTATTCCAGTCAATAGATGTGATATACTAGCTCAAGATCTCATAGCTTCATCAAACACGGCAAGAAGAAGACTCAGTCTGCATTCGAGAAAGGGAGCTCCTGGTGAGGCCAACCTTACATATCTATCTGCTAGGAGACTTCTTGCTCACATCGGACGGCATACCCATTACACCGCTGAACATCTCCCGTCTACAATCCTTACTTGCCTACCTCCTTCTGCATCGGGATGCACCCCAGAGCCGCTCCCATCTCGCCTTTCTCCTCTGGCCCGAATCTACGGAAACGCAGGCTCACACAAATCTACGCAAACTCCTCTATCAACTGCGCCAGGCACTCCCCGGTATCGATCAATTTCTTTACAGCGACAAACAAATCTTGCAGTGGCGGCCAACGCAGTCCAACGCCCCCTGGGCACTTGATATTCAGGACATAGAGCAGGCATTAGAGCAGGCGAAACAGGCTCAAGACACACTCACACAGCGCAAGGCGCTTGAGCGCGTGCTCCAGTTGTACCGTGGGGACCTGTTACCTGGTTGCTACGAAGAATGGATTCTGCCAGAACGGGATCGCTGGCATCAGATATTTCTTACAGCCGCAGAACGCTTGATTACATTACTGGAGCAGAGGCATGATTATGATGCAGCAATCGCAGCCGCTCAACAACTCCTGCGGCACGATCATTTGCACGAAACAACATATCGTCAACTTATGCACCTGTATGCGTTGCGTGGCGATCGCGCCGCTGCTTTGCGCATCTATCATGCCTGCGTTACAGCCTTAGAGCGCGAATTAGGAACGGAACCCAGCGAGGTGACGCAAAAAGTCTACGAAACACTCATGCAATCAGATCTTCCTTCTAGAACCTTGACCGGCTCGCTCACCTCACGGGGAACGGCCCCTCCTCTGCTTGGTCGCAAAGCGGAATGGCGGCAACTTCTAGAAGGATGGCGCAAGGCAGCTAACGGGCAACAACGAATCGCCATCCTTAGTGGAGAGGCGGGTATTGGCAAAACACGCCTCGCGGAAGAGATGGAGGCCTGGATCAGTCGACAGGGCATAGCAACCGCGAGCGCACACTGTTATGCAGCTCTTGGCCCTCTGGCCTACGCTCCCGTCACCAACTGGTTGCGTGGCGGCGCATTACAGGCCAGTTTTGCCACCCTCGATCCTATCTGGCTGACCGAGATCGCTCGCCTGGTGCCTGAAGTACTGGCCTCACGACCCCATTTGCCGCAGCCATCTGCAATGACGGAGGGATGGCAACGCCAACACTTTTTTGAAGCTCTGACACGCACAGTACTGGCCGCCCATCAACCACTGTTACTACTGCTCGATGATATGCAATGGTGCGACCATGAGACGCTAGAATGGTTGCACTATCTGTTGCGCTTTGATCCGCAGGCACGCATACTTCTCCTCGGAACGGTACGTGCGGAAGAGACCCCACCAGGGCATCCTTTGCGCGAATTTCTGAGCGCCTTGCAGCGTGACGATCTGATGACGGAGATCGCACTGGGGCCGCTCACAATGGAGGAGACAACCTCCCTGGCTGAACATATCCTTGGCCGCTCGCTTGACTCTACACTGAGCACGACGCTCCATTCTGAAACGGAGGGCAATCCATTATTTGTGGTTGAGATGGTCCGGGCAGGCACACTAGAACAACCTGACAATGTATATCCTGTTGCCAGAAGCCTGCTTCCACTGTTTACACAACATTCCTCGACGTTGCCGCCATCGGTACAAACAGTATTGGCGACAAGCCTTGCCTGTTGCGGAAGAGATGGGCTACCTATGAACAGACAACGATGATCCCTACTACTTTGCCAATCTTCAATCAACCGGAGCCAATCTCGCTACACCGATGCAATGATCTTTGGCAGAGCGCTACGCAAGATTGGACACGATTTTCTCTTTATCTGGAACCTACTGCGCGTATGCTCCATAACTTGTCAGGCTCACCTGACCCAGGCCACCACTTTGTGCACCCAATCCCCAGACCGCAATGGCAACGGTATTGGTGCCATGCGTGTTCAAGATGCCTGCAGGCAGCGAGAAGGTCGTTTGCGGCCCCACTGTGTTCCAATAACGACCCATCAACCAGCCATTCACATAGATGAGCGCCTGATAGTTATAGGTTGCATCGCTTATATGCAGCCCGATGGGCACATCCATATTCGCGGGCAGGTTTAACGTGAAACTAGTGCGATACCAGCCAACGCCGGAAGTTGACCAGCGATTTGGCAACGTCACCACTTTCCAATTAGCAGCATTATAACTGGGCAGGTACCACCCGTTACGCTCACCATAGAGTCCACCCGTATTGAAGGGGCCACGTGCAGGACTGGCAATATTCTCGCCGCCCTGATCACCCTGAATCTTCCAGCTTATAGCAGACGTCGATCCCTGAAGAGACGCAGTTGCCAGGCCACGTGCCGACTTATGGGTGTCGCCCGATGAAAAATCCTCGTCATGGCCCATATTCCCAATCAGCACCGAAACCTCTGCCGCTGTATTCGCCTTTAACGTGCCTGCTGGAATACTAATCGTATGCGAACCCGTATTGTAGCTCCCCTGAAAAGCTCCATTTAACCAGACAGAGTACACACCGTGTGCGCCGGTCTCCCCATCAATTGTGATACTTGTTTCGCTCCCTTTCGCGGTAAAGTGTCCACGATACCACACAAAGCCATAATGGAAGCCATAGTAGTCCATCCTCAATTGACTGGCGCTCGTCTGCGCCCAACTCGCGTCATTAAAGCCGGGCTGACTCTCAGGCGCTTCGGACTGGAATTTCCAATTTGTCAGCGCTGGTAGTGTGACAGCTTGTGGGCCTGGCAATGTGCCCTGAGTAGGATTGCTAGTGGGTCCAACCACACGACCATTCCAGGTGAGTTGCCCAAGTGAAGCGGGTGCAAAGACAACAAGGTTGGTCTGACTATTTGTATCACCAATCAAGTTCAGCACTCCGTTGGAGCTTGTAGCCGAACGCACCAGGTATGGACCATAGGACAGAACTGGACCCGCTGCCGTCTGATTCAACCAGGTGTGGGAGGCAACATCATCATTGCCCAGCAGCACCAGCAGATCACGTGTCCCACCATGAATAAGTACCTGCGTCAATGCAGAGCTATGTACATAATTCAGGCGCAGGTTTCCATTGGCATACGTCGACGTTACCGAGCCAGACAACACCGTTACCTGCGGCTGTGTTGCATAATGCAAAACCGTCTCGCCATTCTCGCCATTGCGTCCATAGAACATGGCAATATCCCGGTTGTCGATTGTGGTCTGCGTCAACATTTCGGAGGTGGAATAGACCAGGTGCTGCACTCCAAAATTGTAGTTGGCAACCAGGATCTTGCTATCACGACCATTCAAACGCAGGGCAGTGCCACTCTGCTGCGGAACGGTATAGGTTCCATCGGGACTGGTAAAGGTTGCCTGGAATGTATCGTTGCTTGTGGCAGTTGCATCGTTGTGACGCAGAAACAGGAAAGATGTCTTTGTCGTAGGGTTGACGCGCTGCTGCACATTAATAATGCTGTTACTGACAGTTGCACCACTGGCAAGGTCTGTGGCGGTGATTGGATCTACGGCCTGCAGCATATATCCGATCCGTTTCATGGCGTAGTATTTCGGCGTCAACTGACGTGCTTCGTCGATTGCTGCGCCATAATCATAGGAGCTATAGACGGTCGGCTCCGGTAGCCATCCCCAACTTGTGCCACCATAGGTCATATAGGAGTTGAGCATCGTCACTCCCTGAGACAATAGCGATTTGTAGAAGACATTGACAAAATCTGGTCCCGTGAGCTGCTGGCACTTAGCGTAGCCAGGGCCACCCCACGGATCGAACGAGCCACCTTGAAACTCCGCAATGAAGATCGGCGTATTTGGAGAGGCACTACGCGCATTCGTCTCAAATTGTGGGACGCCCGACCAGTTCGTAGGATTTGAGCAATTGAAGCCCTGAGGGTAGCCATCAAAGGCATACAGATCAACCGAACCCGTGCCTTTCCCTGGTGCCCAGTTACCCCTCAAGCTGGCATCATTATGATCAAGCGGCACGTTAATGCCGTCTGCATGGACCTTATTCTCAATCTGTTGCATATAGGTAGCATCAAGAGAACCATAGGTATACTCATTTTCTACCTGATAGAGAATGATGTTGCCACCATTTGTAATTTGATGCTGAGCAAGGATAGGATCGATATGGCTCAGCCACTCCATGTATGCGGCGGTATAATCGGATGCACTCGAACGTGCTCGCCCTTGCTGAGTAATCAGCCAGCCAGGGAAACCACCCGCATCCGTCTCAGCATTGATATACGGTCCCGGACGTGCAATAACATAAAGACCGGCATCCTGTGCAATGGTCAACAACTTATTGACATCACGAATACCTGTAAAATCGTAGACGCCTGCCTTAGGTGAATGGTAGGCCCAATCAAAATAAATAGAGATCGTATTGAAGCCTGCCGCCTTGATCTTCTGCAACACATCGCTCCAGAGGGACTGGCTAGGCAAACGCCAATAGTGGAACTCACCCGACCAGACCATCAGGCGTTTGCCATCCAATTTCAGCGAGTAACGATCCCAGGTTACTGTATGCGTTGGTGTCGCGGCAGGAGACGCAACCGCTGTTTGCGCCCCCTGCACGGCAGGTGAGCTGCACGAAAAAAAAGAAACGCACAAGGCAAAAAGCAGTATAAATGCCAGGCTACGCCGCCAATAAATCTTCCGACTATGCAAGGGAGACTCTCCAAAGAGGTTACGTGGCATCATGCCCTCCTGATTACGCAATTTAAATGCACTAATGAAAATACAACAACATAATAAGCATACCTTGAAAAACGCTCGATATGCAAATCCGTTGGGCGCTGGATTATAACAGTAGGGTACCCGGTTGACCGCAATCCCGTTCAGATAAAAAGAAGAGGCG
>JACDAE010000008.1 GCA_013695595.1 Ktedonobacteraceae bacterium
AAACACGCACACTATCAACCCTTTTCGGCTCGCTTGCGAGCCATATCCGGAAGGAAAGCGAGAATTAAATAGCCCTGTTCATTTCCAACCAATGCTTGACAAGATACCTTATTTATATTAATATACATACATTGCATATTAAATCTATTGGATGGGGACATACAAATTGCCTTCTTCCGTACTTTTTTGCCCTCACTGTGGGTCTGAAAACAACGCACAAGCCACTAGTTGCTTTATCTGCCGACAGGCACTCGCCCAGAATATAACGAGCCTGGCAGCTATACAACCGCTCTTGAAGCAGCGTTATCGTATAGTAGGCCTTGTGGGCAGAGGAGGGATGGGTGCTGTCTATAAAGCTGCCGATATCGAGCTGGGCAACCGCCTCGTAGCAGTCAAAGAGATGATGCTGCGCGGATTAAATCCACGTGAAGAGGCAGAAGCGATCAGAGACTTCAAACGCGAGGCACTTATGCTCGCAGGCCTACAACACCCACATCTCCCACGTATTTATGATCACTTCCTGGAGATTGGACATTGGTACCTCGTCATGGATTTTATCGCTGGTGAGACTTTAGAGGACTATCTACGACGAATGCCTGGACATAAGCTGCCGTTCGAAGAGGTTGTCGATTATGGCATCCAGTTATGCACAGTCCTGGATTATCTCCATACGCGGCAACCACCCATTATTTTTCGCGACTTAAAACCTGCTAATATCATGCGTGGAGCAGAAGGACATCTCTATTTGATCGATTTCGGTATTGCGCGTCACTTCAAACCAGGGCAGGCAAGAGATACCGTCGCATTTGGATCTCCTGGCTATGCGGCACCAGAACAATATGGCCAGACCCAGACGACACCACGCAGTGATATCTACAATTTAGGCGCAATCCTTCATCAGATGCTTACAGGCAGAGATCCCGCACAAACACCTTTTTTCTTTACCTCCTTGCCTCCCGAAATGGAAGCGACCGGCATACAAAAATTACTGGCAAACATGCTTTCTCTACAGATGCAGAACAGGCCTTTTAGTGTCGCGGCAGTGAAGCAGGCATTGCAATATACTGCCGCACGCGTCCCAACCAGTCAGGCTCTTATGCTGCGCATCCAGGCTCCTTCCATGCCAAAAACCTTTAAGGCTTCTCAATCAGTAGGAACACTTATATCTACCTATGCAGAACATGGGAACTGGATCTCGGAGGCGGTCTGGTCGCCCAACGGGCAGCAAATTGCATCGGCTAGCTATGATGGGAGCGTCCAGGTATGGAATGCTTTTACAGTCAAGCAGATAGCACTATACCGGCAAAAACGCCTCAAGATTCTTGGGCGGCCACATATTAATGCGGTTGCCTGGTCACCTAATGGCAGGGAGTTTGCGGCGGCCAGCGATAACAAAATCGTGGAGATCTGGGATGTTGCAAACGGAAAAACGCGCTTCACCCATCACGGATATGCAGATAGTGTACGTTCCGTATCCTGGGCTCCTGATCTACGCAAACTTGCATCTGCCGGTGGGAACAAAACACACGTGTGGAACGCTGGGCATGGGAAAACTATTACGACGCAGAGTACATCCAGGGACATCATTCAGGATGTTGCATGGTCGCCCAATAGTAAATATCTCGCTATCGCCAGTTTGCTACAGGTCGTACATATCTTTGAGATTTCAACACAGTTGGAGTTCCTCCTGAAGACAACCTATAGCAACCATACAGGCCCCATTCAGGCCGTGGCATGGGCACCCGATGGCATCCGTATCGCCTCGGCAGCAGACGACAAAACGATACAGATCTGGAACGCGCTAACTGGCAATCATCTCTTGACCTATACCGCGCACGACACAACCATCAAAGCAATCACCTGGTCGCCTGATGGAAAAAGCATCGCATCAGCGGGCCACGATGGGACAATTCAGATCTGGGATACACTCACTGGCAACCATATCTTTACATTCCGGAAACACAACGGCTCTGTTTATACAGTAGACTGGTCCCCAGATGGCGAATACATTGCCAGCGGGGGAGCAGACAATATTGTGCATATCTGGCGTGCTCTCTAAATAGCAACCTATCCTCGTTGCTCCACTACAGTTCCTCTATATCGCTCAACAATCATATGCGTCTCCAGTTGCGCGGACAAAAGACGTATCTGCTCTTCCATAGCATACATCTGCCGATGATGGCTTAAAGCCATCTCAACTGCTGGAATTACTTCACTTTCATGGAGTGGCTTAACGAGGTAATTGGACACCCCAATATCTCTAGCACGCTTCACAAGCGCCTGATCAGTATAGGCTGTCAGGAATATAACCGGGGCAATCTTCTCACGTACCAGGGTCTCTGCTGCCAAAATTCCATCCATGTCCGGCATATGACTATCCATAATCACAAGATCTGGTCGTAGTAAACGAGACATGGCAATCACACCAGACCCATCTACAGCTTCACCTACCACCTGATAGCCAGGACGCGTTAATACATCTTTCAAATCTATACGCTGAAGCGGTTGACCATCCGCAATAATGATACGTACTGACATCGTTCCCTCACAAGCATCTAATTTTTTATCCCTGGTACTCTAATTCGGTTTTTTCCGCTTCCAGCAAGTATAGCATACATGATAGCAAAAGTTCGATACGATTAAACGTTTACTTATCCGCGAAAATATTTTGTGCTTACTTTGTGATCAGCATTTTGAGTTACCATCTACCCACTTGACAAGCATAGAGCATGTGTACTATCTTACAACACACGTCATCAACATGTGTATAATTACGAATATAAGGTGCATCGTGACATCTCTTTCCCCTTTCTTCTGCTCCCAGTGTGGAGCTGCAAACGATAATCGGGCCGTGAACTGTTTTGCCTGTGGGCAATCCCTGCATACTCCATCACCTCAACAATCACCACACATTCTTTTAAAAGGACGTTATCATACTGTTAGCCAGCTTGGACAGGGTGGTATGGGATCAGTCTACAAGGCGGAGGATAACGAGCTGGGAAATCGATTAGTGGCCGTTAAAGAAATGAGCCAGCGCGGGCTGACGGAGCAGGAAGCCCTTGAAGCCACCGAGGCATTCAAGCAGGAGGCCATGATGCTTGCTGCCTTGCTTCATCCCCATTTGCCACGGATTTACGACCATTTTCTGGAAAACGGGCGCTGGTATCTTGTGATGGACTTTATCGAGGGTCAGACGCTAGAAGACTACCTGGAAAAGCAGCCAGGACAACGTCTCCCTTTACAAGAAGCATTCGAGTATGCAATACAATTATGCAGTGTATTAGATTATCTGCACACACGCCAGCCTGCCATTATTTTTCGTGACCTCAAACCATCTAACCTCATACGCACGGATGATGCTCAACTCTATCTGGTCGATTTCGGTATTGCGCGTCACTTCAAGCCAGGACAGGCAAGAGATACCGTCGCGTTCGGTTCTCCTGGCTATGCTGCGCCAGAACAATATGGGAAAGTGCAGACGACGCCAGCCGCCGACATCTATAGCCTGGGCGCTTTGCTGCATCAAATGTTGACAGGCAATGATCCATCAATATCACCATTCTTCTTCGCTCCTTTATCATCTACCACTGGATCGCCTGCTTTACAAAATCTACTCAAACACATGCTCGATATGGAGGCACTCAATAGGCCTGCAAGTGCTTCACTAGTAAAGCAACAATTGCAACGGATTGCTGCTCAGGAAAGCTTGAACCAACATTCTTCTCCCAATTCGACATCACTCCAGGGAACATACACACCATCTACAACACCCTATCAAGCCACCACAATAGCCTCATCCACTTCTAACAACCAGCAACCAGCTCCTCTTCAATCTCAGCAAGGGAGGCGGATATGCATTTACAGAGGGCATATTGATCTGGTAACAGCAGTTACATGGTCACCCGATGGTCAACAGGTTGCTTCTGCAAGTCATGACAAAACGGTGCAGATCTGGAATGCGGCAACAGGAGAGCTTCAGCAGATCTATGAAGGCCATGTTAGAGGCTGGCGTTCCAGTCAATTATACACCCTTGCCTGGTCACCGATCCAAAATCGTATTGCATCGGCAGGGGGGGATAAAATTATCCAACTCTGGAATGTACGTCTCCCCAGAAATCCCAGTTATTATAACCAGCACAAAGAGAGCGTGACTGGTCTAGCATGGTCGCCTGGTGGAACACGCATTGCCTCAGTCAGTGGTGATATGCTCCATATATGGAATACATCCACATGCGCGAATATTGCTATGTATAATCAAGAAACGACTATTCAGTCAGTGGCGTGGTCATCTGATTCCATTCAGGTAGCAAGTGGGAGCAAGAATGGCAAAATCTCTATTTACAAGATGAACAAGCCAGCATCTGACAGCAGTCACGCCACCCACGTTGTACATAATGCAACTATACAAGCAGTAGCCTGGTCGCCTGATGGCAAACTGCTGGCTTCTGCAAGCGATGATAGTACTGTGCGAATTCTTGATCCAGTAACTGGCACAATTAATCTTATCTATAAAGGACACACACGCCCTGTCAAAACGGTGGCATGGTCGCCGGATGGAAGGTTACTGGCATCGGCAGGCGAAGATGAAACGGTGCAGATCTGGGATCTTACAGGCAAGAAACTATTTACTCACCTGGACTACTATGCAACAATCTATAGCATAGCATGGTCGCCGGATGGGAGATATATTGCAGCGGGGGATGCCCATAAATTGGTGCATGTATGGGTAGCTACTCGTTGAAAGAATAGGTGAAAAAGCAATGAAGCAGTCAACAAAAAAAGATGTATTTGATCAAATTGTAAACTTATGCATTTGTAGCGCATGGGGTATATTGACCATATTTCTATTCATGAGCGGCGAAGCGATTTTTATTCTCCCTGCATCTTTTATAGCATTTACAATTTTCCATCTAATCTCGTCCCTAAAAAGCCACGTATCTCGTTTGAAAATAGCGCGTTCTCTCGTATGGTATATCTGTTTTTCTCTATTTTCTTACCTCAGCGCAAGAAGCCCCCAGGCAAAACCTTTTTTTCCACTGCTCTGCATAACAATTTCACTTTGGATGATGCTCCGTCCTCTTAAATTTCCAGCTGGCTATAGTACGTTATTATTCTCCACCTGGATTTTTTGTATTGCCCTGGTTTTCTATTTTGGTTTGTGGCCAATTGGCCTGATTGCTATAAGTATCAGCCTACTGATTAGCCTGGTGCTTTCGCACAAACGAAAACAAACGGAGCCGCTGGCTCAGAAAGACCAACAACCAATGCAAGGAACAGTCAAACAGGATGATGTGTCGAACATCTTTGAACCAACTTTTCAGATACCTGGGCAGCAATACCAATCTTTACTACCCGAATATGATGAATCATTTGGAGCATACATACAGGATTTACCACCAGATAAATGACATAACTCATACTTTCCAAAAAGTCCTATACTACTTGTTTAAAGGAACAAACACTTGACAACTACCGTCTATTTGTATTAAGGTACAAAAAAACATCTTTGAATAAGAACAAATGTTTGCGCAAGGGTAGTTATGACGTTCTCTCCAACACAATTTTGCGATACGTGCGGGGCAGCAAATCGTCTGCAAGCCAGATTTTGCCGTGTCTGTGGGCAGTTGCTACAGAACGATGCAATTACAATCAACATACGTTCCACAATGACAGGGACGCTCACACAGCACACCTTAAAGCAGCGTTATCTTATTCTTGGACAAGCGGGCCGTGGTGGCTTTGGTGCTGTCTATAGAGCCTCAGATACACAACTTGGCAGGACAGTAGCTATCAAGGAGATGAGTCAAAGCAATCTAGGAGCACAGGAACTGGCAACGGCCAGCGAGACGTTTCGGCACGAGGCGCTGCTCCTGGCAGGATTGACGCATCCCAATCTGCCACGCATCTATGAACAATTTGTTGATACAGGCCGCTCCTATCTTGTGATGGACTTTATCGAGGGTGAGACGTTAGAGGAATATCTGGACAGACTGGGGGTTATGCAGTTGCCCCTTGAAAAGGTATTTGATATCGCAATCCAACTCTGCTCGGTATTAGACTACCTCCACA
>JACDAE010000011.1 GCA_013695595.1 Ktedonobacteraceae bacterium
TGTGGAGGGTGCGGTACTTGATCCTGCCACAGGCCGGATCTCTGTCTACGATCCGCTCGTCACCGACAAGGGGAAGAAGCCTGCTGTTGCTCCCATTGTACCGAAGCTGCCGCAGGGCGCAATCATCGCCCTCTGGTTTGGTTTTAATGGTACAAATTTGACGTTGAAGAGTACCGATAATAGCCTGCAAGACGGCAAATGTGTCGGTGGTCTAAAGAAGTCACTCTTCGGTCAATTCGCCTATTGTAATGCTCCCGCCTTCTTTGATGCGGCTAATAAAGCGATTCAGGCCGGCAAGCTGGTTCCTCCTGCTCTTGGCATGGGAAAAGACGGTTTAATCTGTCCGACGGTCCGCGACTTTGGAGTGGTAGACCAGGATCAAAGCGACAACGTCACCACCGCATATCTTGTCGATCGGAAGGGACGTACAGCACAGATGAATGCTGCAAATACCGCACAGCTAGCGAAGTCGGGCGAAAAAATATTGGTAAATGGCAGTGATAATCGCCTCCTATCGGTCGCGGTGGATGGAGCATTGGGCTGCAAATCCTGGGAGGCTCCAGATCTGGCCGATCCAGGGCATATTACAACCGCGCTCCCTCTGAATGAATTGCAGGCCGCAGCCCATCAGGCCGCGCCCGTGGCTATTGTACCCGCAGGTGATCCAATGGTCAAAGTTGGTGATGACCGTAATCTGCGCAAGCTCAACCTGTATCGTGCGGGAGTCAATCAGCCCGCCGTCGATGACCTTGATAACGCAAGCACAAAAGCATACTGCAAAAGTCTGCTGGCAATTGGCCCCGAACGTATTCTGATCGATGCAAAGTTCACGAAGGGACAGCCTTCACCTGACCGTGCAGCCGCCAACAACCTGTTCACCTTCCTGGCGCAGCGTTTCAATGCAACCTTTGGAGATGGAAACTTGAACTGCCAGGGTCTGCTCGATACGAAGAGTCCCATCAAAGTGAAGAATGATGACGACGTCGCTGTCTCCGCGACCATCTTCGGCATGCAGTCCATCGATACATCAACCTGTGTTGCTAATGGCAAAATCGTCCAGAAGTGTCAGGGCAAGACCCAGATCGATGATCAGACCTGCACCTTTAAGTTGAATAGCAACGATAATCAGGCTGATCTCAATTGTCCAAATGATAAGAACAATAATGGAGATAATGGGGATAAAAACGATAATAAAGGTGATAATGGCAAAAAACAGAACAACAATGGTGGTGGGAAGCACGAGGACAAACAACAAAACCAGAATCAGCAAAATCAGGACAATGGAAGTCGGCAACATAAGAAGCTGAACATGGATCAGCAGGACTAGAACGCAGGAATATCACTCTTTTCTCCTTCCATAATTTTTACCCCTTTTGCATTTTCGTGAAAATGCAAAAGGGGTAAAAATTATGGAAAAGCATCTGTCATCTTTCTATCCATTTTTGCGCGACGCGCAAAAATGGATAGAAAGATGAGAGTAGAACTTATGCCTCAGAGACGACTGCTGTTTCGCGTGGTGCGAGAAGTTCGGCTACTGATGGACGATTAGGAAACTCGCTAATGATGCTTACAGAGCGACGCTCACGCGAATCGTGACCAAACTTAACGTAGCCATGCTCTAGTGCGAACAGAGTGTGGTCGCGGCCGACGCCAACGTTGGAACCCGGACGAATTTTTGTGCCGCGCTGGCGGACGATGATGCTGCCCGCAGTGACGAGCTGGCCATCGTATCGCTTCACACCAAGCATCTTTGGCTTACTATCGCGACCGTTACGAGAGCTACCTACACCTTTTTTATGTGCCATGATCTATTCCTCCGTGCTGCTTTCGCTGGCCGTAGTATTACTGGAACTCGTCGTACTCTCTGTTTCAGGAGTCTCTGCTTTGATTGCAGCCGCAGAAGTTCGAGGCTTGCTTTTCTGCCTCTCTTCTTCCGAGAGCAAGCTCTTGCCATTAGAGAGGATGTCATCAATTGACAGGACTGTTAATTCCTGGCGATGACCACGGCGATGGCGATACCGCTTCTTAGACTTGTACTTAAAGACAATCAGTTTTTCTCCGCGTGCCTGGCCTATCACCGTTGCCAGTACCTCTGCATTCTCAATGAATGGTGCGCCAATCATAGGCTGATCTGCACCCCCGATGAGCATCACTTCTCCAATACGGATCTGTGCGCCATCTTCGACCGCTAAACGGTTCACTTCGAGTCTCTGACCTGCGGAAACTTTATACTGTCGTCCACCATTTTTAATTACTGCGTACATGCTAATTCTTTCTCCTTTTGTGCCCCTACATCTACTGCCAGGTGGATACGAGGGAGGCATAGGTGGCGGGCCTACCCGGACAGTTCCATACTCCTGGCTTTTTGTTGTGCTTTCTCTACAAGCGAACCGATCTGCTAGCGCGATATATTCTATCGGCATTGAGCGTAGGGGGTCGATCCACATACAATTCTTCTGTGGTCTTGAGGGTTTATGATGCACTTCTGGGCATAATGAAACCATACACGATCGGTGCGAGACCCATGATAACAGCGATTATGGTCTTTGTCAAGCGCGACCACACCCGAATCCCTTGTGGTTGTCGAGGTGCTTCCGCCAAAGAGGCCCGTGTAGCGATAATCCCTTGTGGTTGTCGAGGTAGATGAGCAGAGAGATGCTCCTGGTGATAAGATGATAGAGGTAGTCCAACTACATCGAGAGGAAAAGGTGCTCTATGACTCAAGAACAATCCTTTAGCGCAGATATCAGTAAAGATCCTGCTATCGACTCCACAGTGATCTCTCTCCGTTATCAGAATCAGCAAGACCCAGGGCGCAATATAGATG
>JACDAE010000012.1 GCA_013695595.1 Ktedonobacteraceae bacterium
ATCCACAGGTTGATGTTGATGCCGGCTGCCTTCTGTATCTCTGCCGGACCGTCGAAGATTCCGGCAAAAATCAGCACCACCCCGTAGAAAGTGAACAGGCCTCCAATCATGATGCGCAGGTCGAATAGCTTGGCCGCCGCCGATGGCAATGGCTTTGGCGGGGCCGACTGCTGGCTCATAGTATGCTCCTTTCGTCTCTGGTGGTTAGATGAAGATCAGGGAGACCAAGACAGTGATGCCGATCGCGGTCCATCCGAGTACCGCTGGTGACTTCCACCACGGTGGTTTGGCTATCGTCGATGGGTCGGGCGCGTCTGGGTCCGGGACTCCCCAGACCAGACCGGCCAGCTCGGCCACCGGCTTTGGTTTGCCCAGGTAGGTTACGATGACGGTCACCACCGCGTCGGCCAGGAAGGCGGCAATAGCACCGTAGAAGTTCTGCATCTGGGCGTTGATGGTGAGGTGCGCCGGATCCATGTGGCCGCCGGGATAGAAGTACGGCAGGTTGAACGCCACAAAGTGAAAGATCCCAGCGGCAAGCGTGCCCGCAGCCAGTCCGAGGATACCCGCCCACGGTGATACCCGCTTCCAGAACATCGCAATGATGAACGTTGCGAACAGGGGGGCGTTGAAGAAGGAGAACAGCAGCTGGATATAGTTCATAATGTTGCTGTAGCCTGCCGCAATGAAGGCGGTCAGGATTCCGATCAGCACCCCGACGATGGTCACGATCTGGCCGACCTGGAGATAGTAGTTGTCGGAGCGGTTACGACGAACGTAGGCCTGCCAGATGTCGTAGGTGAACACAGTGTTGAATGCGGAGACGTTGGCTGCCATCCCGGCCATGAAGGCCGCCATCAGGCCAGCCATCGCTATGCCGAGCACCCCATTGGGCAGGAACTGATTCATCAGCAGCGGGATCGCATCATTGTAGGGCAGTCCTGAGGGAGTGCCCAGGTGTGGTACTACGATCAGGGCGATCAGGCCGGGGATGATCGTCAGGAAAGGGATAAAGATCTTGGGGAAGGCACCGATGAGCGGAGTGCGTTGCCCGGCGGAGAGGTCCTTGGCCGAGAGAGCCCGCTGTACCTCAGCAAAGTTGGTCGTCCAGTAGCCAAACGAGAGTACGAAGCCAAGCCCAAAGACGATGCCGATCCAATCGCCCAGCGGGTTGGACCAGGGGATGCCGATACCCTTCCACGCATGGAAGGCATCTTTACCCAGGGACGTGTGCATCACTGCGGTTTGCAAGCCGCTCCAGCCTCCGACGTGTGCCAGGCCGACGATCACGATAGGGATGAGCCCGGCCAGTATCACAAAGAACTGCAGGACCTCATTGTAGATCGCGCCGGAGAGGCCACCGAGCGTGATATAGGCCAGCACAAAGCCTGCTGCGACGATGATGGAAAGCCACAACGGCCAGCCCAGCAGCGCCTCTAGGATGATCCCCAGGGCATAGAGGTTGACCCCGGCAATGAGCACAGTGGAGACAGCGAATGTGAGCGCATTGAAGATGTGAGTCGGTGCGTTAAAGCGCCGGCGCAGGTACTCTGGGACGCTGCGCACCCGCGAGCCGTAGTAGAAGGGCATCATCACCAGACCGAGGAAGACCATGGCCGGGACAGCACCGATCCAGTAAAAGTGGACGGTCGCCCAGCCGTACTGGGCACCGTTGGCCGCCATGCCGAGGATCTCGATGGCCCCGAGGTTGGCGGAGATAAAGGCGAGGCCAGTGATCCAGGCTGGTAGCGAACGTCCGGCCAGCAGAAAGTCCTCGCTGGTGGCGATAGCACGCCGGGCGAGGACGCCAATAGTGATAACCAGTGCGAAATAGACGATTAGGATGCTGAAATCCAGAACATTGAGGTGCAGTCGTAACGGGTCGACCGCAAGCATTGCTAGAAGCATAACTGATTCCTCTCACTTCATGTTTCATCCCATTTCCCAACCCCTGCGACTCCTATACTCTACTTAACACGATCAAATGGCCTTCATCGGTTACAGGTTTGTATGGATGGAGGGCACTACCCACGCATGCTGGATGCAACATCGGAGGTTGTTGTCTGGTGAAACGCTGCCTCGGTTGGCACCACAGGCGTCATATCGTCTATTTCGTTGGCAGGAGATGGAATAATCGGTAGGCGTAGCGGTAGCATAAAATGGAAGCAAGACCCGTGCTCCAATTCGCTCTCCACCCAGACTTTTCCTGCGTGCATTTCAACAAGCTGGCGCACGATAGGCAGTCCCAGGCCGGCTCCCTGGATATACTGTGTTGCCGCTGAATGAATACGACTATAGGGAATAAATATCTGGTCGAGCAGGTCTGGCTGGATACCCATGCCCTCATCCTGCACGGAGACATGCACATCTGCCTCCTCCAATGTACAGGTGACGCGGATCTCTCCTCCATGAGGTGAGTACTTGACTGCATTAGAAAGCAGGTTTATCACGACCTGCATGATTTTGTCATGATCGGCTTCTATGGTCGGGAGACGCTCATCCCGCTGAAAAGAGATAGTGTGCCATAACGATATCTGGCGTGTGCGTTCGATGGCCTCTTTGAGAAGGGCATTCAGATCTACAGCTTCCATGCTCAACTTTATTTTGCCCGCCCGTATCTTTTCCAGGTCAAGCAAGTTATCGATCATACGATGGAGCCGCAGGGCATCGGTGTGAATATCGTCGGCGTACTCTCTAGTCTCGGAGGCGTCAAAGTCTTCATCGCGTAGAAGGGCGCTGAAGCCTTGAATGCTTGTCAGCGTGGCCCTAAATTCGTGACTGATGACGGCGATAAAATTACGTTGCGCCTGATTTAATTGGAGCAGCGTCATGCCAGCCTGCTCGGCCTCTTTTCTGGCCTCTTGTTCGCGTGAGAGTTGATGGGCAAGCCTCTGCTCGGCGAACTTCTCATTCTGGATATCCGTGCTGGTGCCAAACCATTGCGTAACTCGTCCTTGCTCGTCCCTGACGGGTAGTGCTCGACTGAGATGCCAGCGATATATTGCATCAGGTGCTTGCTTAAGGCGATACTCGATCTCAAAGGCCTCGCCCGTTTTCACTGAATACATCCAGGCCTCAAGGCTCTGCTGCAGGTCGTCCGGGTGGAGTGCCGCCGCCCAGCCCCAGCCCTGTGTTTGAGCGAACGTCATGCCCGTATAGTCAAACCATTTTTGATTATAGTAGTCCAGCCAGCCATCACGACGCGCCGTCCAGACAATTTGCGGCATGGAATCTGCCAGCAGGCGAAAGTTGTATTCACTCTGAACAGACTCTTCTTGTTGATTTATATCCTCAACCATATACTTCTTGCACTTTCTTATTATCCTGAAGTCATAACCGCCCACAATAGGATACTTCACCTGCAACTAGTATAAGAGGAATATAAATAGAAGGTTGTGAATATCACGGAAGTCGTTTCTGGCAGTCTTGTTTAAACTGGAGCAAAAAAGCATCCTGTTCTTCTTCTATCAATGGAACGTATTTATCGTATGCATTATACTCTGTCTGATCATATGTTATATAAGTATCGAAAGGAAGGTTTCATGGATGGCAAATCTTCAGTCTCTAGAGGGAAAAACAGGGTCCCGTATCAGTGTTTTATTATATTTCGTGTCATACATTTTGAGTAAGAGATGTGAAATTTTATGGCGTGGATATTGAAGCCAGGACAAAGTGGAGAAATACACAATCCAACCTGGCCGCAGATTCAAGATGCTATTCTTGAACTGGATGGTCATCAGCTTCATGAAATTGACATAACATTAGGGAGAACTGGAAGTCTTATCATAGGGGGTGGAAATGGGAAGCACTATATTGTTGTCTTCCTTCCCGAAGATGATTTGGAGGAAGCGTATTCTATGATATTAGTGGATGAGTCTTTGACAGGGCCAGATGTGACACTGACTTATCTCTTGTACAAGGGATTGGCCAAATCCACGATTGCCACCCGTCACGAATACAACTGCGCCTCTGAGATTCATAGGAGTGTTCCTTTCTTGATCGGTTCGTAATACATCATGCTAGAATAGTTCCTTTTCATGCCACTGGCCATTTAATATGACCGGTCATCTTAAATTTGTCAAGCCCTCACCGACATGTTTCAGGGCTATTTAATTCTCGCTTTCCTCGCGCCTACGGCGCTCGCTTTGTTGATAGTGTGCGTG
>JACDAE010000027.1 GCA_013695595.1 Ktedonobacteraceae bacterium
AGGAAGCTATCAACTTGCTCACGGAGCTCCTATACATATTGGTGACCCAGCGGCATTAGGCATTACCGATCTCGCACAACCTGATTGGGGAGATGCAGTAATAGTCGAGGAAGACGAGGTACCTGTATTCTGGGCTTGTGGAGTCACCCCTCAAGCGGTCATTATGACAGTCAAGCCAAAAATTGCCATAACCCATTCACCTGGTCATATGTTTATCACTGATTGGCAGGACAGTATGATCTATCAGCCTCAGAGTTAGCATTATGTGCGGAACATCAAGAGACGAGTAACACATCTAGATGGCGCGGTCCATGTACGCCAACCACACGTGAAAGTTCGATGTCAGAAGTTGCTGAAGGGCCAGAGATAAATGTGATGGGCTGATGCTGCTTCGTAACCGTATCATTCAGATAAGCGACTGCCTCTGGAACGAGGCCGACTATCTGGTCCTCGCGAACGACACAAAAGGCATAATCTGGCAGTAGGGAAAGCACGCGCCGTCCTTGTAAAGGACCACCATCGAGCACAATTGTTCCTGTTTGAGCAATAGCAACCGCACAAGCTGTAAGTACCACACTATTACTCTCACCTATCTGCTCATTCGTCAATCGATTCTGTTGATCGCGCAAAGCTAGCAGGTCATCAGGCACCCATTTTTGTGGAATATCGGCTGGCATAACCAACTGGCTGAGCGAGTATTCCTTGACTAGCATGGCAACAGTATCGGAAATTTCAACCTTCTGGATTCGGTGTACACCTGCGTTATAATCTTCAAGACGGCTGACAAACAACTGAACAACTTCTTCGTGCGACTGTGAAGTGTGCGTGTGATAGTTCCGTTCAGTAGTCATCTGCTCAGGCTTCTCGTCGGCTGGCACATCGCGCAAAGCATTTCTAATCCGACTAAGGATCTCCTCTTTCGCGTTAGCTCTCAGTTGCTCCATTGGTTTTCTCTTGTTCTTTTGCATGTAGCCGCCACCATTCTCGAAAACTCTGTTTCGGTATGCTTTGCAAGTTGCGTGCGCTAGACCAACCTGCTAATGGACCTGGTAGTTGACTGATGACACCATGATGCGCGAATGGCAACTGACCAAAGCGAGCTAGTCTCTGCGCCCAGGCAAGGCGCTGAGGATCTTCAAAAATATAGAGTGCAGCTTGCATCGCCAAGTTTTCGGGATTCGTATCTCGGCGTATCATACTTTGCTGCTCTGACCTCACCACCTGCCCTCGTAAATGTAACAATACCTCTGGAATATTAATTTTAACTGGGCATGCCTCATAGCAGGCTCCACACAGGGTTGAAGCATAAGGCAAGGAAGAAGCATTCTCGATGCCCAGTAGTTGTGGTGTAAGGATAGCTCCAATCGGCCCTGGATAGACCGAAGAATAGGCGTGTCCACCGACTCGTTCATAAACTGGACAGACATTGAGGCAAGCGCCACAGCGAATGCAGTGTAGTGCTTGACGACCTACTGGATCAGCCAGGACCTGTGTGCGTCCATTATCTAAAAGGACCACGTGAAATTCTTGAGGGCCATCACCCTCTTGAACGCCTGTCCAGAATGAGGTATACGGATTCATACGTTCGCCCGTTGCAGAGCGAGGTAGCAGTTGTAGGAACACCTCAAGATCCTGCCATGTCGGCACTAGCTTCTCGATGCCCATAACGCTAATCAAAACATCTGGTAAAGTGAGGCACATGCGTCCATTACCTTCAGACTCTACAATCCCAATCGAACCGGTTTCAGCGACACCGAAATTAACTCCACTGATCGCGACCTTGGCTCGTAAAAAGATATTACGCAAATGCTCGCGCGCTGCCATTGCCAACATTGTTGGATCGTCAGAGAGCTTTGCTTTATCCACATCATGCAGATTGGCTCGGAAAAGTTCTTCGATCTGTGCTCGATTTTTGTGGATGGCAGGTACCACAATATGTGATGGATTATCATGGGCAAGCTGAACGATCATCTCAGCCAAGTCTGTTTCATGCGCTTGAATACCCACTATAGCCAATGCATCATTCAATCCGATCTCATCAGTAACCATTGACTTGATTTTCACCACTTCTTGTACATCATGCATCTGAATCAAGTCTGCGATAATAGCATTTGCCTCCTGAGCATTACATGCCCAGTGAACCCTCCCACCCGACTTTGTCACTGCCTCCTCAAACTGAAGTAAGTACGTATCGAGATGGCGATTGACCTGATCCTTAATCTGTCTTGCCGCCTCACGCAACTGCTCCCAATCCGGAACTTCCGCAACCACCTTATCTCGTTTAGTACGGATTGTATGAGTTGCCTTGCCAAGATTGTGGCGGAGTTGTGTATCCTCCAGGGCTTTCCGAGCCTCTTGCTTAAACATCGGCAGGCGCTTCTTCCGTAGTGATACGCTCATAAAGCCATCTCCTATACCAGTTTATTACCTGCATCCTCTTCAGTAGAGGCAAGAATTTCTGCAAGGTGAACAGTGCGTACACCAGAACGTCCACGGGACAAACCACCATTGATATGCATAAGGCAAGAATTATCGCTGGCTGAGCATATCTCAGCGCCAGTATCAAGAACATGGCGCATTTTATCACTCAGCATAGCGATCGAAGTATCAGCATTCTTAATAGAGAATGTACCACCAAAACCACAGCACTCATTTGCTTCGGGCAACTCAACAAGATCGATACCTCGCACTGCGCGCAGCAAATGGAGTGGAGCATCTCCAACTTTAAGTACACGCAGCGAATGGCAGGTAGGATGATACGTTACGCGATGTGGATAATAGGCACCCACGTCTACAACACCGAGTCTATGAACCAGTAATTCCGATAGCTCATATACACGGGGAATTAACTCATCAACGCGCTGTACCAAAATCGTATCATTTGCCAATTCAGCCACCTTTGGAAAGAGATCACGTATCATTCCCACACAAGATGCTGAGGGTGCAACCACTATCTCGGCATCTGAGAAGACATCAACAAAGTGACGTGCCAGAGGAATGGCCTCACGTTGATAACCCGTATTATAATGCATCTGTCCACAGCATGTCTGAGCCTCTGGGAAATCAACCACATTTCCTAACCGTTCCAGGAGCTTGACTACTGCGCGACCAGTCTGAGGAAAGAGTGTGTCATTGAAGCATGTAATAAATAACGAGATATGCATTCCCAATCCTCCTAACATGAAGTACAACAATCACCTTGCCAGCATATGAACCTGTGTTACGATGATCTTCTACCATGAGTAGTTGGTGACCTCTCTCAGTTTACTAGCGGCGTATTAATATAATTGTACAACTTCATCATCGCGGAAAACACCACGATAGTCTCCTTTTTTCCAGTGTCGAAGAAATTTTTGACGAATGTTACGAAAAAGGGCTAAGAGAACGTGTAATCAAATAAAGTCGTAGAAGAAAGTAGAAATCATTAGCTGTGCTTATATTCGTACATCCAGAAAGGCAGTAAAAAGATGGACAAAGTAGACATTCAGAGTAGAAGGATAGTTTTTGACGATAAGTATAAGATAGAAGAGGCAATGTTTCGTTTTCCACGTTTTGATGGGCAGATGAGCAAGCCCGAGCGTCGTTTGGTCTTTGAGCGAGGTAACTCATCTGCGGCTATCATCTGGAATAGGGACACACAAAAAGTGTTATTAACTAATCAATTTAGATATCCTACATATGATCAGGGTCCCGGTTGGATATCTGAAGTCGTGGCGGGTGTAATAGACGAAAATGAGACTTCTGGAGAGACCATACGTAGGGAGATAGAGGAAGAGATCGGGTATAAAGTGACAGGCGAACTCACTCATATCGCAACCTTCTATGTTTCGCCAGGAGTTTCTTCAGAGAAGATTACACTTTATTACGTAGAGGTGAGTAGCACGGATCGTGTAAGTAAAGGTGGTGGACTAGCTTCTGAAAACGAAGACATCAAGATAGAGGAGTGGTCACCGTCTGATCTATGGCATGCATTAGAGAGCGGCGAGATAAATGATGCAAAAACGATAATAGCTATACAATGGTTACAGAGAAAGATGGCGTGAAAGTAAAAAAGCTGTGACATGTAGATACTAACCTTGACGAAGAGCATACAGTATGATAAATAGTAATGACATTCCATTGTCAACTGTAATAGGTTTGTAACAGCTTCATATTCGATATGGTGCCACTTTCCTGGCAAGATAGCCATCGAAAAGGCAAGAGAAGACAACTAAGTGGCTGCTCTGTAGAAGTACAATGAGAGGCAGTCTTTGAAAGCCTAGCATGGGTAATCTGCATTCAAAAAGTCCCGAAAAATTTAAGGAGAAGTTTTTTTAATGGTCAATTATATCTGGGTTCCCGTCGGGGTGAGCCTTCTAGCTGTAGTGTTTGCAGTTGGCCTAATCTTTTCTGTACTTCGTAAAGATACGGGAACGCCCGGCATGCAAAAGATAGCCAACGCTATTTTTGCAGGAGCCACTGCATTTCTCCGTCGTCAATACCGCACGATTGGACTTCTTTCCATCCTAGCGGCCATTGTTGTATCTCTGGCTCTTGCCCTTCTTGGTCAAGGTTCGCAAGCTGATAAAATCAATCTTGCCTGGCATACAGGTCTTGCATTCCTTGTAGGTGCTCTATGCTCTGGTGTTTCAGGTTTTATAGGTATGTATGTAGCAGTGAAAGCAAATATTCGAACAGCGAGTGCTGCGACACGTAGTTTAGGAGAAGCGCTCGTCGTTGCCTTACGAGGGGGAGCTGTCTCTGGTTTTCTTGTTGTTGCTCTCTCACTGCTTGGAGTATCGATTCTCTTCATGCTTTTTGGAGGTTTGACGCAGCCAGCCCTTGCGCCATCGCTCATTATTGGCTTTGGTTTTGGAGCCAGCTTTGTGGCGCTCTTCGCTCAGCTTGGTGGAGGGATCTACACGAAAGCGGCGGATGTAGGAGCGGATTTAGTCGGGAAAGTAGAGGCAAATATCCCTGAGGATGATGCGCGCAACCCGGCAGTGATTGCTGACTTGGTGGGAGACAACGTTGGTGACTGTGCGGGTCGTGGAGCTGATTTGTTCGAATCGACGGCGGCGGAGAACATCGGCACCATGATTTTGGGAGCGGCCTTGTATCAAGCAACAGGAAATATTGGGTGGCTGCTTTTTCCTCTGGTGCTAGGAGCATTTGGTATCATTGCATCTGCTGCCGGTATTCTTTTCATTCGACCATCCTCTGTTGTTGAACCGGAGCAGGCGAATGGCCGCGATCCAAGCGAAATTGCGATGAAGCAGTTAAACAGAGGGTATTATATTACGTGTGGACTCTCAGTTATCGGTGTGTTCGTGGGTTGTTATCTGCTTCTTAGTGGAGGTGGAGCAACAGGCAGTTTTGGCATACCCGTATGGTTATGGTATAGCTTTGCAGGGTGCGTTGGTATTGCGCTAAGTATTGCCTTTGTGTTTATCACCCAGTACTACACAGCAGGAACGTGGCGGCCGGTACGAGAGATTGCTGAAGCGACACTAACAGGGCCAGCCACAACGATTCTTAGTGGAATTACTATTGGTTTTGAGTGCGTGGTAATGCCTGTGCTAGCGATCTGCGCTGCATTAGGGCTCTCGTATTTTTGTGGCAGTCAAGTGCATCTGACGCAAGAAGTACATGGTGGAGTGATTAATGCTGGTGGCATTTTTGGAACGGCGGTTGCAACGGTGGGGATGTTAATGAGCTGTGGATACATACTAGCGATGGATACCTTTGGTCCAATTACCGATAATGCTGGTGGGATTAGTGAGATGGGGGGTCAGTCGGAAGCAGCGCGGGAGGTCACAGATGCGCTCGATAGTGTGGGGAACACGACGAAGGCGTTGACAAAGGGATATGGTTTAGGCTCGGCGGCGTTAGCAGCGTTTCTGCTGTTTAGTGCGTACCTGGATGTGTTATTCAGCTTCAAGCACGATGCATCAGTCTATACCATCATTCTCTCAAATATCACAATATTTGTAGCTGCATTAATAGGTATTACCTTAATCTTTTTCTTCTGCTCTCTCGCGATCCGGGCGGTTGGGACCGCAGCCACGCGAATGATCGAAGAAGTGCGTCGCCAATTTCGAGAGATGCCGAACATCATGGCAGAAGATCCCAAAGATCGTGTTGACCCAGATTATGCACGCTGTGTTGATATCAGCACGGATGGAGCTCTTCGCGCGATGATTGTCCCCGGTTTAGTTGCGGTATTGACACCAATAGGGGTAGGAGTTGTTCTTGGGCCGGAGGCGGCGGCTGGGATGTTGATGGTGAGTACGATGGGAGGCATTGTCGTTGCTCTCTTTCTCAACAATAGTGGAGGGGCATGGGATAATGCGAAGAAATATATTGAAGCGGGATTTCTCCGCGTCAATGTCAAGGGCGAGGTTGTTGATCAAAGTGATGTGGAGGGGATAGTGCTTGGGAAGGGGAGTGAATCTCATAAGGCGGGAGTGATTGGAGATACAGTTGGTGATCCATTTAAGGATACAGCAGGGCCATCATTGCATGTCTTGATCAAGCTTCTCAGCACAATCACGCTGGTGCTTGCTCCCTTGTACTATTTCTTGCACCCGTAATGGGCGCAAGAGAGTGTTGGAGGGTTGCCGCGTAGGAGTGGAGCTGGGGGGAACGAGGGAGGTACTCATCAGGGTGTGTTCGCCGAGAGGAACCAGTTCGGGGAGAGGTGGCGTGATTCTGGGAACTGATTCTCTCGGCGAGGATAGTATTAGGGAAGCAGGAGAGTTTGGAGTTAGGGAATTTGGAAGCGAGGAGGGATTGGGGATATGCGGGTGACTATGTGGAGGCGATGTGGAGGAGGAGGGGGGAGGGGAGGAGTATGTGATAGCGACGGGGGTGTCGAGGAGTGTGCGCGAGTTTGTGGCGGAGGCATTTCGGTGTGTAGGGATTGAGGATTGGGGGAGGTATGTGAGGGAGGGTGTGGGGTGGAGGGCGAAGACGACGTTTTTTGTCGAACAGAGCGACTCATCCACTAGCGTGCGTGTATGGCCGAGGAGGTTGTGTTGCAAGAAATGAAAAGAAGACAAAATGAAGAGGAGTGGCTCTGCTTGTTGAGGGTATACCGCAACTCTAAATAGTGTCGCAACCAGGGCGGCTGTATTGCAAAAAAGGAAGCGGATCTGATAGAGTTTTGCTTTCTTCCTCTTTTTTGCAACACAGCCCTATACCCTTGTGTGGATTATTCCAGAAGGGTGCTCATCTGAATCATCTGTGTGGCAACACGGCAGGCAGTAGCACTCGCGCCTTGCATAAGATCAAGCAGATCATGGTCCTTCTGGCGCAGATCTGGCTCTGGTCCCACGCGCACGCCCCAACCTGCGATTGCTTTTACAAAGGCGCTTCGTACCTCTGTATTTACATTCAGTTTCGCGATGCCCATACGTATCGCGTGTTGTATTCCCTCTTTGCCTATACCGCTCGCGCCATGGAGCACTAGTGGTACATCCACCTGTGCTTCTACCTGGGCCAGGCGCTCGAAATCGAGTGAAGGTGGGCTGGAGGTATAGCCATGCACATTGCCAATGGAGATAGCGAGCAAGGCAGCTCCGGTCTGCTCGATGAATTCACGCGCGCGTGTAGGGTCGGTGAGGGATGCTTCTTTCTGTGCAACTGTTATGCCATCTTCTGTACCCGCGAGATAGCCGAGCTCTGCCTCGATGGCGGCATTGTAACGAGCGGCCAGGGCAACGGCTCGCCTGGTAAAGGCGACGTTGTCCGCGAATGGCAGGCGTGAGCCATCCGCGAGCGCGGAAGAAAAGCCCCAGGCCAGACACTGCTCGATCATGTCGAGGTCAAAGCAATGATCCAGGTTCAGCGCAACCGGGACCTGCGCGACCCGTGCGGCGGTTACCGTAGCCGCTACCAAAGGTTCGCCGTAGTCTTTGATTGATTGCACTCCTAATTGTAGAATGATGGGTTGTTGCAATTGTTCGGCGGCAACGACGATACCACGCGTCAACTCCAGATTGTAGGTGTTGAACGCCACCACTGCTCCTCCTCGCTTGTGTACCTGCTGGATCAGGTCAATAGTGTGTATTAGCATGGCCTGCTACTCCGCTTCTTCCTGTTTTTCTTCTATATTTTGAATCGTTTTGATCACTCTCTGTTCAGCGTGTGTACCGCTTGACGAAGGCTGTCGGGGCCACCCACATTGCCGGGAAATACCACGTATGGTACACCTGGAAATTTCGATAGTGGCCCGCTCTCCAATCTCCAGACGGGCACACCCGGGGCGAGCTGGCCTAACACGAGTGCCCGCTCCGCGCCAAGGCCTTTTTGTGCTACATCGTGACTCGTGATGCCGCCCTTCGCTATGATGAAACGGGGCTGTGTCGTCACCTCGCGCAAAGCGGCAATCAGGGCATTGGATACCTTCTTCCCAATCTCCAGGCTCTCGGCGTGATTGGCCCCGACTATCAATCTACGACTGGTATAGACGACCCCGACGTGCCCCCCTCTGATCGCTCCTTCGAGCTGCTGACCAACCTCGCGGCTCACTATTGCGGCCTCATCAGCTATGACCCGCTCAACGGGAAGCTCAATACCTATGACAGCAGGGACCTGCAACAGATTCTCAAGCTGCTTGCTGCTATCGGGCACATATGAGCCGACGATCACTATGCCGCCGCGCGATTGGGTAGCGCTTGTATCTTGCACGATCTCGCTTCCCTTTAGAAGTGGTCGGCTCTCGACGGCTCCCCGCAGGCGCACAAAACTGGCGGCTGTGCGATAGATGAACCGTTTCCCGCGCGCTTCCGCCTGTAGCAGACCGAGCACGACCACCGCCAGATCTCCGTAGCTAGCAGCGTTGATGATGATCGGTGTCCCATCTGTGACGTGCTGCAATCTTTCCGCGACTGCCTGCGCTCCGCCCTGCCTGATAAGTTCGAGTCCTATGCTGACGACCTGTCGTGCCTTCCAGTGTCCGTTGCTCTTCTCCTCGATCCAATCCGGCAGGTAGGCTGTCTTATAGCCGAACACTGGATCTCTGGCAAAAGGGGTCTCGTGGGCGGGAAGGAGCGTATCTGAGGTCGCTGTGGGGGTTGCAACGTAATGAGTATCGTTAACAGTGTAGCGACCACCTTCAAAAAAAGCAGGCACAAGCAGGTGACCATCAAAGCTGACGCCGGAGGACAGACCACTTTCTAACGCTGCTATCTCGGCCGGGTAGTGGCCCCTGAGTGTAGAGTCGCTGCGGCTCGCGATCACGAAATCGACCTGCGTTGCCTGTGAAGAGGCACGAAGCAGCGTCGCGATCTCATGATTGAGTTGGGCGGCATCGCTTTGAGGCATGCTGCGCGAGTTGGTGAGTAGATAGAAAAGCCGTGAGTCTGTGCGCAAAGCTTCTGTAAGCAGGGAGCTATTCCAGGTTGTCAGCAACTCTACGTTATGGACGGTCTGTGTGCCGGTTGGATCGTCATCGATCACAACCAGTTTGCGTTTGCTCTCGATGACTGCCTGCTGAATTTCGCCGAACAAGCCACTTTCATCGGGGGCGGGTGGGAGGTGAGCTAAAAGGTCGGTTAACGTCACCATCTCTTTCACACTTTCTTTTGTCTGCTATTGCTTGAATATACTTAATGCAGGTGCATGCCTCCATTTACATCCAGGGTCACGCCTGTGAGATAGGAACTCTCTTCTGAGGCAAGGAAGAGGATAGATTTGACGACATCGTCGACGGTACCCAGCCGCCCTATTAATGTGCCTTTTGCCAGCTCAACTCTCCGTTCGTCCGTCAGTAGGTCTCCGGCAATATCGGTATCGACCATCGATGGGGCCACGCAGTTGACGCGAATGCCCAGAGGCGTTAGTTCGCGGGCCAGCGCTTTAGTCAGGCCCATGATGCCAGCCTTTGATGCGCTATAGGCGGACGTGCCAAAGACGCCTCCTCCCCGCTGTCCCGATACTGAGGCAAGAGAGATAATGCTGCCACCACCACGTGCCAGTAAAGCTGGGACGGCGGCCTGGGTTGTTAAGAAGGTTCCTTTGAGATTGACATCGAGCACAAGGTCATATTCTTCTTCTGTGATGCCAAGGAATGAGGTAGGACGAGTCAGGCCCGCAACATTCACGAGGATGTCCAGCCCTCCGAGCACCTCTACTGTCTTTGTGACGACCTGTATCATCGCTTGCTTATCGCGGACATCGGCTACTTCACCGATGGCGCGGCTTATTGCGTTGAGTTCGGACGTGACGCTTTTTACATTGTCTGCTACGATATCGGTGATGACGACTTGTGCTCCTTCTTTTGCCAGCGCTAACGCAGTGCCACGCCCGATGCCACGTTGTGATCCTGCACCTGTCACCAGAGCAATTTTGTCTTTAAACCTGTTATCAATCATTATTACCTCTTTTATCTTCCTGTAAAAGCAATTCGTAACGGCGCTGCTCGCGGCGCTTTCAGTAGGCGCGAGCAGGTGTTGTTGATTCAGCCATTGCCCTAATCGGTTGACGACCATACGAACGCATTCTCAGGCGCTTCCAGTCAACGAATTGAATGACATCTCTTTATTCAGGCCAGCGATATTCTGCATCAGCTTGATCATAACCGAGTCATCCAGGCTATTCCAGCCCTGCAGGCTCGCCATCTTGTAGAGTTGATGTGTCACACCACCTAGAATTAAGGGATGACCCATGCTATTGGCCGTATCCATGACGAAGCCCAGGTCTTTGACGAGAATACTCAGGGCGCTTTTGGGTGGTGAGAAATCTTCGGTGACCATACGTGGACCCCGATCCGAAAATATCCAGCTATTCCCCGCGCTTTTCCCGATGATCTCTAACAGCATAGCCTTGTCCAGGCCAGCTTTCTCTCCCAGCGTGAGCGCCTCTGCAGCGACCGCGTTATGCACGCAGACCAGAAGTTGATTGATCATCTTCACGGCCTGACCATCACCGACGTTTTGTCCCACGTGATAGAGATTTGATCCCAGGACCGAGAGTACAGCTTTACAGCGTTCAAAGACTGCATCAGCACCTCCGACCATGATACTCAATGTACCAGTAATGGCCCCCTTCTCGCCGCCACTCACGGGCGCATCCAGGTAATCTATGCCTGCCTCTTGCAAGCGCGTAGCCGCCTCTTTGACCATGCGCACACTCATTGTGCTCATGCCGATAACTACTGCGCCCGATTTCAAAGCGGCGGCGGCGTTGCCTGGCTCAAAGAGCGTCGCCGCCAGTTGGGTATCGTTTACGACCATGGTCACAAAAAGATCGCTCTCTCGGGCAACCTCTGCTGGACTCTTTGCGGCAACGGCACCTTCGGCGACCAATATTGCAACAGGTTCGGGGTTGATGTCATAAATTGTACATGGGAAGCCGGTACGTAGCAAGTTGCTCGCCATGGGACGGCCCATAACGCCGACGCCGATAAAACCAATACGTGGTTTGCTGGAATTCCTTTGTTCAACCATTATTTCACCTTTTTTCTTGCAATACAATCACTGGTTTACTGGGTAGTGGCTCACTTGAGCAGGATGGTCCGCTCTCGATTATAACAATGGAGAAACAGGAGCAGACAGGCCTCATGCATCACTACCGACGCGGGAAAACGATAACGTCATACGCACAAAGCGAGCCAAGCGCTGACGGAGTGTGTTATTCCAGCGTTCCACATGAGCGGTTTCACCTGTTTCTTTTCCTACTGCAGTATGTTGTTCTTTCGGGATCACTGCTGCATATGCCACCCAGAAGTCAGTGAAACACTGTCCCTGTCGATAGGCCGATGGGATGGCTTCCCATAAACGCAAACAGGTGAGTGTGCTTCGATCTCCTAAAACAGAAGCGACAATCTGCCGCGTCTTGCGGCACAGAGCGATCCATACCC
>JACDAE010000040.1 GCA_013695595.1 Ktedonobacteraceae bacterium
GGACAACCAGGACGATGTTCTCATAGGGAAGCGCGGCAAGACGCTCACGTACATCAGTCATGGTTTCGTCGGTTCCTACGTAGAGTTTGTACTCCTCTGGTTTCTGATCGTGATAAGTCACTGTTGTCCTCTTCCTTGCAAGCAGGCACATCCGGGCGCGATCATGGCATCCCACGGAATAATAAATGGCTTCCCTACTTGATTGGTAACCGGCCCATTCTATCGCTACCCAGATGCGATTTTTAAATAGGCCCCTCTCTATTATTAATATATACGCGTGAGCGCCGCAAATGTGGCACCTCTATTGTATATTTTAAAGGAAGAGTACAACAAGCACATCCACAATCCTGCATTGCCTCTTCCCCTGACGAACTCTTTCTTTCCGTCAGGGGAGAAACCGGAAGCTATTTTTGCGCCTTCCTCTGGATATGCTGCGGGATATCCGTCACGACCAGGCCGGGCAGCGCTGAGAGCGACCTTTTGAGTTGCAGAGCCGTCTGGTTGTGCAGGAAGTACTCCCACCAGTGCGCGACGACAAATTCGGGCAGGATCACAGTCAACGTCTCCTCCAGATGCAGCTCACGCACGGTTTCGACATAACTGAGCAAGGGGCGCGTAAGGGAACGATAGGGCGACTCGATAATAATCAGTTGTGTCTCCTCTTTTTTCGTCATGTACTTCTGTAAGCGTGTCCATTTCTCATGGAGCGTCTCTATATCGTGTGGATCAATCGCGACGTGCACAGCGATGACATGCGGCGAGATCGAACGTGCATAGGCCAGGCTTTGCAGCGTGGCACGATCCAGCTCAGAAACCGGAACAATAAAGCGATGGTGAATATCTCTGGCCCGTGCTGGCATGTTGCTCTTCTGCTCGTACCAGGGCACACTGGTTACAATAATCTCTGGACGGAAGAAGAGAGCAAACTTCAGGCGGAACGTTTTTGAGTGGGCAAAAATCTGTGCGAAGAGCGAACGTGTGGCGACCTCTGGCAGAATAACCGTCACCGTTTCATCTGTATGCTGTTCGCGCGTGGTATCGATATATTTTAGCAGCGAACGCACAAGAGAATGTCCCCCGGCATCAATAATATCAAGAGGCACCCGCTCTGCTTCCGTCAAGCTATCATGCCATTCTTTCCACTGATTATCCAGGCTCTCGGCTCTCTTTGTATCACACTTAATATACACAGCGGTGACGCGTGGCGAGATCGAACGTGCGTAAGCCAGGCTCTGTCGTGCAGCCTTGTCCAACTCGATGATTGGCACAATCAGGCGATGTTGGATATCCTTTGGCGAAATGGGGAGATCCGTGGTGCGCTCACGCTCGACGCGCAGGTAGTGGCTGCGAATACCCAGGAACATAAGAATGATCAAAGGAATGAGCAGCACCACCACCCATGCACCCTCAAAGAACTTGGTAACGGAGATCACGAGAGCGACGATCAGCGTCGCCAACGCGCCCAGACCATTAATAACCATGCTGCGCCTGGCACTTGGTTGCTCCTTACGCAGATGCCACCAGTGCCGGACCATACCCGTTTGCGAAAGGGTAAACGACATAAACACGCCAACGGCATACAGGTTCAGCAGGGTCGTCGTATCGCCCTTAAAGACAACCAGCAAGAGACCAGCAAGGATCGCCAGCACGATGATGCCGATTGAGAAGGCCAGGCGATCACCCCGGAAGGCAAACTGATGCGGCAGAAAATGGTCACGCGCCAGCAGGGATGACAGGCGCGGGAAGTCGGAGTAGCTGGTGTTGGCCGCCAGGGTCAAGATGAAGAGCGTGGAGATCTGGAATACCGGATACATAAAGGTCAATGGACCATGGAAGACCGTCTGGGCCAGTTGCCCAATCACCGTTGGATTGCCATTCACAGATGGCTCAATACCAAACGAGAGGGCCAGGATAGTGATACCAATAAACAGGGAACCCAGAATAACGGCCATCCAGGTCAGGGTAATCGCGGCGTTGCGCGGCTCAGGCTTCTTAAAGGCTGGAATACCATTGGAGATGGCCTCGACACCAGTCATAGCGGAACAGCCAGCGGCAAACGCCCTCAGAATCAGGAAGAGGCTCAGTGGCTCCAGTTGGGCCGCCGGGTGGAAGTTGCCGACGATACGCTGGTGGTTCCCGATGAATGCCTCGACGATACCAACCAGGATCAGCAAGAAGGCACTCACAATAAAGACGTAGGTCGGAATGGAGAAGACCGAACCAGACTCACGGACGCCACGCAGGTTCACCACCGTAATGAGCACAACCAGCGCGACATCGATAGGCACAACGTATGGTTGCAAAGAAGAGAAGAGCGTCGCCAGGGCCAGCACGCCAGCGGAGATACTCACCGAGACGGTCAGCACATAGTCGATCATCAGCGAGGCGGCGGCGACCAGGCCAGGAACAGTGCCAAGGTTATCTTTGGCAACAATATAGGAACCGCCGCCATTGGGATACGCGGGGATCGTCTGCCGATACGAGAGCGCGACAATACCCAATAGAGCTACGATCGCGAAACAGATCAGGAGGGTATAACCAAGATTGCCAGAGCCAGCAATGATCAGCGTGGCCAGGATCGCCTCAGTCGCGTATGCAACCGAGGAGATAGCATCGGATGAAAGCACGGCCAGAGCTTTGAATTTGGTCAGGCGCTCATGCTCGGCCTGTATGGTTGCGATAGGAGAGCCAATTAATACACGCTTGACACCCGTTGTAAAACGCTCAAGGCCGGTGCGCGGAGCTTGAGCCGCTTCGGTTGCCTCTAAAAGACCCGAATCGAGGCGACGAAACATCGAGTGAGAAGGACGCACCAGGCGCACACGGACATCGCCAAGCCGACTTCCCTGCCGCACCTCTGTACGCAAGAGCATACTTGGATCCTCTTCGTCAATCACAGATGTGTCTGTGCCTTTACTATCGTCAAGATAATCCTGTGAGGATGAACTTTCTAGCATGTCTAATGCTCCTCCTGTGAGCCACCTGATCGCAGAGTATACACGTACCGATCCCTTGAATAGAGAAGAACAATCAGCGAACGATCTTTTTTTCACTGTTTTAGTCGGGGCCGTGTGCCCTCATTCAGGATACACACCAGACCCGTCAAAGGGGGGTAAAGATTAACTTGAAAGCCCTAAATATTTGCTCAAGAAAGAACGCTGGATGTTCAGCGAAAGTTCAAGTTCCGTTGCGCAAAGCTCAAGGCGCTACGCATTTGTGTCTTCCCAGCCGATCTGGTATGATAACGGACACTGAAAAAATTGTTTGAATCGCGTTTGGAATAAGAGGATGCAGCGATGCGTGGAAAACGTGTATTAGTGATGGGCCTGGGCCTGCAAGGTTCAGGTATGGCCGCCGCCCGTTACGCGGCCCAACAGGGTGCACTCGTACGAGTGACGGATATGAAAGCGCCAGAGGTGCTGGCTCCAAGCGTTCAGGCATTGGCCGGGCTGCCAATTGAGTTTATCCTGGGTCAGCATCGTGAGGAAGATTTCATGTGGGCCGACATGGTCATTCGCAACCCAGGCGTCTCGCGCTCCTCGCCCTATCTACTACTGGCACAAGAGCATGGAGCACACATCGAGATGGAGATTGGACTCTTCTTCCTGGCCTGCCCCGGTCGCATTCTCGGCGTCACTGGCACACGTGGCAAAACAACCACAGCCAGCCTCCTCTATGAGATCCTGCGTGCCAGTGGTGCACCCACGCTGCTCGGTGGCAATGTAGCGGGCGTTGAGACGCTCTCGCTGTTACCCCAGATCACGGCTGAGACCCAGGTGGTACTGGAATTATCAAGCTGGCAGCTCGAAGGGCTGGCACCACACGCCATCAGCCCGGAGATCGCCGTTATGACGAACATCTATCCCGATCACCTCAACACCTATAACGGGATGGAAGATTACGCGGAGGCCAAGGCCAACATTTTCCGTTATCAATCTCCCCAGGGCAAGGCGATCTTCAACTACGATAACGATTGGACGCGCCGCTTTGGTGAGGAAGCACCGGGTCAAACATGGTTTACCAGCCTTGCACGCGGCGGCAGCTTCGCCCGTGGCTCGACGGAAATCACCCCATTTCCCTTTACCGATACACCATTGGCAGGTAGACATAACCTGGAAAACATTCTCCTCGCAACCACCACCGCACGCCTGCTTGATATCGCGGATGAGACGATTGCGCAGACGGTACGTACCTTCCGAGGCATCCCTCATCGCCTTGAGGATGTACGTGAGTTGAACGGCGTACGCTTCGTCAACGATAGTGCCAGTACAACGCCGGTCGCAGGTCGTGTCGGGTTGGAGGCATTCAATGCGCCTATCGTGCTGGTTGCGGGTGGCAACACCAAGCATCTTCCATTAGAGCAATGGCCTGCCAGGATTATAGAGCGCTGTCGAGATGTGGTGCTGCTGCCGGGCAGCGGCACCGATGAACTCCTGCCCACTCTGCATGAGGAAGTGCGACTGCAGCACGTTTCCGATCCCATACGCGGCATCTTCTCCGACTTCACAGAGGCTCTGGACAAAGCCGTGGCGCTCACCCGGCCCGGTGACATATTGCTCTTGTCGCCCGGATTCACCAGTTTTGGCATGTTTCTGAACGAATTCGATCGCGGCGACCAGTTTGTGAAATATGTAAAGGGCCTGTGAAAGGGAAAAGAACATGCCACCGACGCCTGAAACAAACGAACGTTTACAGATTCTACGGCAATATCATCACATAGCGGTTGTGGGCCTTTCGGCTGAGGAATATAAACCCAGCTATGGGGTCAGCGCCTATATGCAAAGGGCTGGCTACGATATCATCCCCATCAATCCGCGTTACGCAGGTCAGGAGATATTGGGCAAGCATGTATATGCCTCTTTAACCGAGGCAAAGGCAGCCGGTGAACCCATCGAGATTGTGGATATCTTCCGGCGAGCACACTATATTCCAGAGGTTGCGGATGAGGCGATCCAGGTTGGGGCGAAGGCGGTCTGGGTGCAACTGGGCATCGAGAGTGAGGAGGCCGGGCAGAAAGTTCGTGCTGCTGGCCTCCCTTATGTGGAGGATCGCTGCATTAAAATAGAACATTCACGCCTTCCTGGGTAAAGGTTCGACCATTGCAAAAACGAAATCTCCATCCCTCCCGATGAAAACAATCCATGGGTAAGGGCGTGTCCTTGCGACCGCCCGGTTCCCGATGAACACCCTCCCCAGGCTGGCCGGGCGGTCGCAAGGACACGCCCCTACCCAT
>JACDAE010000052.1 GCA_013695595.1 Ktedonobacteraceae bacterium
GGCCACGGAATAATGAATGGCTTCCCTACTGTGATCGGCGTTTGGCGCACGACTTGGGCATCCACATCAATTTTTTAAACAGCATAATCGGATGCCTTACCATATTTCCGACCATTTCATGCTGCTGAAGCAGATTACCTCAATCCCTTCATGAGATAATATGCATCATTCCAGCGCAGCTCTTTTTTGAAAGAAGAGAGCGTTGTATCATTATCGATGAGCAGGAACTCGATGCCAGCCATCTCCGCGAAATCTTCGAGATGTTCGGAGGTGAGGTCGAAGCTGAAGCTGGTGTGATGGGCCCCTCCGGCAAGGATCCAGGCGGCTGCGGCGGTCTTCAGGTTGGGTTGGGGGAGCCAGAGCGCACGCGCAACGGGCAGTTTGGGCAGAGGCTCATCGGTCGGCACACTATCGACGGCATTGACGATCATACGATAATGATCACCCATATCCACGATAGATGCAGCCACAGCCGGTCCAGTGCGAGCATTGAACACAAGGCGTACGGGATCAGCCTTGCCACCAATGGAGAGCGGGTGAATTTCCAGCGATGGCTTCTCACTGGTGATGCTTGGACAGACCTCAAGCATATGTGCACCAAGGATCTTCTGGCCGCCATTCTTGTTCAGGTGGTACGTGTAGTCTTCCATAAAAGATGTGCCACCATGCAGACCAGCGCTCATGACTTTCATTGTACGCACAAGGGCAGCGGTCTTCCAGTCACCTTCACCACCAAAACCGTAGCCGTCGGCCATCAAGCGTTGAACAGCGAGACCGGGCAGTTGAGCGAGACCATGGAGGTCCTCAAAATTGGTTGTGAATGCTTTAAAATTGCCTTCTTCCAGAAAATGCCGCATCCCAATTTCAATGCGTGCACCATCACGTAAAGACTGATACTGACTGCCACCACGCCGCAGAGATGCTACTACCTCATAGGTATCACTGTATTCTACTATAAGTTGATCAACCTCAACATCTGTGGTCTGATTGACATATTGGACAAGGTCGCCGACCCCATAGGCATAGACATCATAGCCCAACTGCATCTGGGCGGTCACCTTATTGCCTTCGGTAACAGCCACTTCACGCATGTTATCGCCAAAACGCGCGACCCGCATATGTTGAGACTCTGCCCACGCGCAGGCGGCACGTGCCCAGGTACCCAGGCTGGCCTGTGCCTCTTCATCCTGCCAATGACCAACAACTACTTTGCGCTTCAGGCCCAGGCGGCTGCCGATAAAACCAAACTCGCGATCACCATGGGCTGACTGATTTAGATTCATGAAATCCATATCAATCTCAGACCAGGGAATATCACGATTATATTGTGTGTGCAGGTGCGCGAACGGCTTTTGCAGAGCGTTTAAGCCACCGATCCACATCTTGGCTGGCGAGAAGGTATGCATCCAGGTGATCAGGCCAACGCAATTTTTGTCTGCGTTAGCCTCCAGGCAGAGCTGACGAATGGCATCAGGATTTGTCAGAACTGGCTTAAAGATAACGTTGACCGGGATCAGTGCTGATTGGGAAAGCTCTTGTACGATTTCCCGCGAATGTTGCGCAACTTGCTCAATAGTCTCAGGGCCGTAGAGATGCTGGCTGCCGGTGACAAACCAGACAGTGGACTGCTTGAGGTCGATCATGCTCACGATTTCTCTTTCTACCAATATAATTGCAAAGAACTCATCATAAGTTCTTTGCAACAAATGAGTCGATCAGCCTCCGTACGAAACAGGTTGTGAAGGAGGCCAGACGCTAGCTATGGGATTGTAATGGAGCGTGGGTATGTGGTTAATAACCATATGGAATTATATGTTCTTTCTCAAATGAGTGTCAAGAACGCTCCGTTAATAATCGCGTCTGGCTGCTAAGAAGCGCTCAATGCGTTGGCGTATCCCTTGAGAAGTAAAGCCAAGCGCCTGATCATGCTGCAGGTGCGTGCCATAATGGGTGAGCACCTGATGTGGAACACCAATGGCCTCAATACGTACGGGAGTGAGTTGCAGAGCGGCGGCAATATCGGCGACAAGAACGCCTTTGTAGTAGGGCTCGACCAGGACAATGTTATTGCTGCGCAGCGTTGCCCGCAAGGTTTCGGCATCAAAAGGTGCGACGGTTGTGCAGTAGAGCAGAGTGATATCCATATCGAGCGTAGCGGCGAGGACAGGTGCGAGCGAAGGGCCAACGGCGATAATCGTTGCATCCTTCCCCTTCCTGATAACGGTCAACTGGCCGAATTGAACGGGATACGAGGTCGGATTGGTGTTGAGGCTCAAGCGGTAATATGTAGGAGAGCTGTTGCCATACGCTTGCCGAAAAAGCGTATCGAATTCTGCAGCGGTACCGGGCACAATCAGTTGCATACCAGGCAGACTACGTAGAACCTGGATATCACCAGGGCCGTGATGAGTCATACCTTCGGTGCTGTAGTCGTAGGAGGCACCAATACTAATGAAATTGCCACCCAATTGCTGATAACAAAAATCATTTTTCAGTTGTTCAAAGGGACGCTCAACCAGGAAGGGCGTGATCGAATGAACGATAGGGATGTAGTTTTCCAACGCCATGCCAGCGGCCACACCGATCAGCGTTTGTTCGAGAATACCGAGGTTGAGGGCACGTTCCGGATAGTCGCGCAGGAGCTTCTTGAAGAGGTCGGTACTGATATCAGCAAGCAGTAAGGCGAGGCGTTGATCCTGTGTGAACAGATCTTCGATGGTGATCGCCATTTGCTCACGCATAGAGAGGGACATGTTGGTTTTCCTTTCCTGGTATTACGCAATTTCAGCGATGACGACGGTTGGGCGTTGGGAATCGTGATGAGCAAGAGCCTGTTCAATGTCTGGATGCGAGCGCCCATTGATCGTCGTTGCAGACCAGTCAAAGGCAGAAAATTTTTGCGCAAGGTCGCCAAGAAAGAGCGAACTGCTATGATTATTGATGACGATACAGGTCAGATTTGCGAGGTGGCGATGGCCTGCCAGGAGAATTGCTTCCCAGATACTGCCTTCATTACATTCGCCATCACCGACCAGAACAAAGACGCGCCGATCGCTTTTTTTCGCCCGTAAAGCCAGGGCGATGCCAACCGCCATCGGGAGACCATGGCCCAGAGAGCCAGTCGAAGCCTCGACCCCTGGAACCTGGTTGCGATCGGGATGATGTCCAAGAAACCCATCCCACGTTTCAAAGCCTTTCAGATCTTCCGGAGGGAAGAAGCCTTTTGCAGCCAGGATAGCGTAGTATGCAATCGGGCCATGTCCTTTACTGAGCACAAAACGGTCGCGCTCCTCACTACGCGGATTGCTGGCATCATAATGTAGGATGCGATCATAAAGTACCCAGAGAACGTCGAGCGTGGAATGGGCGCTCACATCATGTTTCTCGTCGCCAGTTGCCAGCGCCATGAGCTTTTTCACGGCTGTAAGATCAGTTTGCATGTGTTATTTTCTCCAATATGTTTTCTTTACGAGAAGCTTACATCTGGATCAAGATCATGAGACCGTCCTAACGATCAGAATGCCCCTGTCCATCGGGACAGGAAATTCATTTCATTTTTATGCGGAACCATTTTGTCCGCATTTCATGATAAGCTGTTTTCAGTAGTTATTTATAGTACCTAAAAAGGAGTATGTAATGGCAGATACAGTGACAAAAACGGCGGTCAGTGAATGGCTTGATGGTTACGTAAAGGCGTGGAAGACATACGATAAAGAGGCGATCGGTGCCCTCTTTAGCGAGGATGTTGTGTACTATGATGCTCCATATCAAGAGCCAGTAAAGGGGCGAGCGGCGCTTGTTGCTTCCTGGCTGGAGCAACCGGACAAGGCAGGTACGTATGATGCCCATTATGAGCCTGTGCTCATAGAAGGGGATCGTGTAGTAACCAATGGACGTAGTCAGTACTTTGAGCAAGACGGGAAAACGCTCAAAAAGGAGTATGACAATATCTTTTTACTGCAATTCGATGCACAGGGGCAATGTAAAGAGTATCGAGAATGGTATATGGAAAGGCCAAAGAAGTAGATACCCTCGTGGCGTTTTTCCATGGGTTTAACAAAACACCGTATATCTGTTTATAGATGTATTAGATTGCGCACGTATCGTCGTTACAGACGCCAGCATCAGGAGCACTCTTGACGCTGATGAGTTGTGGACGTGCCTCGGCCCAGGTACGTGCCAGGACTTCTGAGAATACTTCGGTTGGTTGGGCACCTGAGACACCGTATTTCTCGTCGAAGGCAAAGAAGGGTACGCCACTGATACCGAACTCGGTTGCGCGTTGCTCATCGGCCCGCACGGCAGCGGCAAATGCATCGCTTGCAAGGGTAGCGCGTGCCCTCTCGGCATCAACGCCAACCTCAACGCCCAATTGCACGAGCGTATCGAGATCGCCAATTGCCAGCCCATCGGTAAAGTAGGCCTTTAAAAGGCGTTCCTTCATCGCATCTTGCAGATTATATTCAGCGGCAAGGTGGATCAAGCGGTGGGCATCGAAGGTATTGGCATAATGGACCTTTTCGAAATGGTAGTCGAGACCTTCGGCGGCGGCAAGCGCAGTAACCTGTTTATTGGCATCGCTGGCCTGTTGTAGGCTCATACCATATTTTTTTGAGAGCATCTCATTGAGCGTCTCTTCAGTTGTTTTGGGAGCGTCAGGAGCGAGTTCGAAGCTGCGCCATACGATCTTCACCTGGTCGCGCTGCTCAAATTGGGCCAGGGCCGACTCAAAACGACGTTTGCCGATATAGCACCAGGGACAGGCTACATCCGACCATATCTCAACGTTTATCTGTTTCATAGTTTCCTCAATTTCCTGGTAGGGACAGGTAGTTTTTAGCAGGTACTTACAAATGGCATCTATACTATCGAAATTATAGCACATGTGGATATAGAAACGTGTTGGGCATGTGGACGCACGCCCAATACCGAGAACAATGATGTCGGCAGTAGGAGTAAGGGGCGGTGTGGATGGGTAGCGGGAGCCTTGGGCTTACCC
>JACDAE010000099.1 GCA_013695595.1 Ktedonobacteraceae bacterium
ATCTCGACCAGCCACGCGTGCGCCCCGGAGCAACTGAACGCATGCTTACAGATCTGCACTGGTTGGGCTTAGACTGGGATGAAGGTCCAGATTGCGCTGGCCCCTATGCTCCATACATACAGAGTGAGCGCCAGGCAATCTATCAGCAGTATCTGCAACAATTACGTGAAGCAGATCTCGTCTACCCATGTTATTGTAGTCGTGCGGAAGTCGCTCAGGCATCGCGCATCGCCAGTGCCCCCCAACAAGGTTCAGAAGAGGGGCCACGCTATCCCGGCACATGTCGCCATCTCACTGCAAAACAATGCAAGGAATATGAGGCCAGAGGAAGGCGGCCAGCGCTACGCTTCCGTGTTGATGACGAACGCGCTGTTACCTTCAACGATCTCATTGCCGGGCCAATCACCCAACAGGTGCAAGATGCAGTCGGCGATTTTATTCTCTGCCGCTCAGATGGCATCGTTGCCTACCAGTTTGCAGTTGTCGTTGATGATGGGTTAATGCAGATCAATCAAGTTGTGCGTGGCGCGGACCTGCTCGCCTCCACAGCAAGGCAAATCCTGCTCTTTGAGGCGCTAGGGTTTCCAATCCCAACCTTCGCTCACATTCCCCTCATGCTCGATGAGCAGGGGAAACGCCTCGCCAAACGCACACTCAATTCAGGCATTGAGCCGTTACGGGCACAAGGATTGACGCCAATGCAGATCATAGGCCAGCTCGCCGCAAGCTGCGGCCTGGTTGAACAGGGCACAATCACTAGCCCAAATGAGCTTGTACGTCAGTATTCTCAACAATCGTATGGTATAATGCCCGCAAAGTTACGGTTTTCGTCCTGCTTTAAATGAGAGAAATGGGTTTTCAATACTACAATGTTTTTTATATTCAATACAATTGTTAATGGTCAGGTAACAACTATGGCAGATCTATCACTACGTATCGTCTTAACTGGATTGGCTATTATTACTGCTCTGGTTATCGGACTTCTGTTACGACGTGCACTGGTAAATCGCCTGAAAAAAAATACCGATCTTGACGCGTGGCTGGTACAGACACTTGGCGTTATCGTCGTAATACCGACGCTCATCATAGCAGCAATAGCAACACCTGTCATTCTTTCATGGAGCGTCAACAAGTTAATTATACTATGGGTACAGGCTACCGCCCTCCTGCAACTTGATCAAAACACCATCATCTCGTCCTCAAAAAATATAATCGCCACCATTTTTCTGATCGCTTTAGGACTCGGCATCGCACGCACCGCCAGAAATCTTACGGTGCGCGGGCTGGAAGCAAATCGCATAGATATCAATATGCGCACACTCATTGGGCGCACCTTCTTTATCCTTATTCTCTGCCTCACGGGCTTCTGGATCCTTTCACTCTGGAATATTCCGGTCGGACTACCCGTTGCAACTGTTGGTATCGTCACATTAGCACTTACGGTCGCCATCCAGGATATTCTCAAAGATCTGGTTGCTGGCTTTTATATCTTGATCGAACGACCCTTCTTTATCGGCAATCTTATCAGCACCGCAACCTATACGGGCCGTGTTGAAAATGTGGAGCTACGCGCAACGAAGCTACGCCTCACCAGTGGGGAGGAGGTTACCATCCCAAACTCGCTCGTCTTTGGCGGGATTGTGGTGAATAACTCCTATTATGGCGAGAGGCGTGCAGGCATTACTGTCACGTTGCCACAAGAAGATTTTCAAAAAGACGAAACACCTGAACGCATTCTTGCGGCAGTCAATGAGATCGAGCATGTTCTAGAAAAACCATCACCAACTGTTTTATTTAGTAGTTACACAGAACAAAAGATCACGCTCACTCTACGCTTCTGGATCGCTACCGAGCAACCTTCTACCGTTACCGACGTGATGTATACAATCCATATCGTTTTTCCACAGGCTGATCTGGCCGTGGTAGAACTGGCAGGCAATATATGATAGGCATCCAGTACCAGAACGTTGCTTGAAAGAGACGTGATACGTTGGAAAAACATGGATCACTTATAAAGAAACGACGGATTGGTCTGATGGGAGGTACCTTTGACCCTATCCATTATGGACATCTCGTTATCGCGGAAGAGGTGCGTGTGACATTGGCTCTGGCAGAAATACTCTTTATCCCTGCTGGACAACCACCACACAAACCAGGGCGCGTGATTACACCAGCCGAACAGCGTCTGGCAATGCTTGAGCTAGCCATCGCCTCTAATCCGTACTTTACCATTTCGCTTATTGAGATGGATCGGCCAGGACTTTCGTACATGGTCGATACCTTGCGTCTCTTACGAGCACAAATGGGCACAGAGGTAGAATTCTCTTTCATTATCGGCTGGGATAGCCTGGAAGAGCTTCACACCTGGCATGATCCACAGGGGATACTGGCTCAACTCGATACGCTGGTGGCAGTAGGCCGTCCGGGCTATATGGACGAGGGCGCGTATAATAATACACAAATAGAGACTCGCTTACCTGGTATCTCACAGATCCTGCGCGTTGTTGAGGCACCACAGTTTAGCGTCTCCTCTACCGACCTGCGCCAGCGTGTAGCACTGGGCAAACCAATTAAGTATCAGGTACCTGAAGCCGTCGAGCAGTACATCTTTTCACACGGTCTCTACGTATCAGATAACAAGAAACCATAGAAAGCAAGAGAGCTATGCAGCAACCGATGATGCATTTTGAATTAGGCGACCGCTTACGCCTGCGCAAACAACATCCATGCGGTAACTTCGACTGGGAGGTCGTCCGCCTGGGGGCTGATATTGGCCTGCGTTGCGAAAAATGTGGTCGCCGCGTCCTCCTGCCACGTTCAGAAGTTGAGCGGCGCACAAAACAAGTATTACCTCGTCTGGAGAAAAAAGATGACTTTTTCGACGAGGAATAATACGCTCATGACAAAATGAAACAACCATCTGAAAACATGTAAGGAGTGAATAGTGCATGGCATCTGTCAATCGAGGCGAGGGATTTCTCACGCTGCTCAAAAAGAGAGATTTTCTCCGGATCTGGCTGGCTCAACTCCTCTCCATGACGATATTCAACGCATCTAACTATGCTCTGCTTATCCTGATCGAGAATGCGACACATTCGACAACTCTTGTCGGCCTCGCCATTATCTGCTTTAGCATCCCGGCTGTGCTCTTTGGCGCTCCCGCTGGCGTCTTCGTGGATCATATGGACAAGCGCCGCGTCCTCTGGGCCAGTAATTGTTTGCGTGCTCTGGCAACCTTTCTCTTTGTGGGTGTGCTTATCGTTAACCACACGCTTCTTGTTGCCGTCTATCTGCTCACCTTTCTTATCTCTTCCATCAGTCAGTTTTTTGCGCCTGCAGAAGGGTCCGCAATCCCTCTACTGGTTAGCGAAGACGAATTGATGCCTGCGCTTTCCCTCTTCAATATTACGTTTATGCTTTCACAGGCCCTGGGCTTTATTCTGTTCGCTCCACTCGCCCTTAGCCTTCTACCAACATTCCATATTTACACCGTCACCATCGATCCTATTATTCAACTCTATACACTTATAGGGATTTTCTACATCGTATGCGCCGTCTTAATTCTTATGATCCCCCACGAGAGATTTGAGCAGAAGAAACCTGTCCGGCCAAAAACTGGTCCTCTCACGGAGGAGACCATCAATGCGGTCCATGAAGTATTCAATGAAATGTATCAGGGATGGAGCTTTGTGCGCAGAAACAAGGGGCTCTTCCTGGGCATCATCCAGCTCTCGTTCGCCGGTGTCCTGCTCCTGGTGATTAGTCAGCTTGCAACACCTATTGTCACCCAACTGCTAAAACTGCCATCGACGGCAATGGCATTCATCTTTGCTCCCGCCGGGATTGGCCTTGTCCTGGGATCAGTGTTCATGCCGCACATCACGCGCCGCATCGGCAAACCACGTTCCATCTTTATCGGTACGATTATGCTCACCGTCGCCACCACCCTTTTACCATTGACGATCAAGCTGTTTCGCGCTCTGCAACCAACGTCCTGGGTCGGCAATCCTCTGTTGGTCGTTGTTATCGCCCTTATTATGTTCGCGGCTGGTCTCTCTCTCGATTTTATCAATCTACCAGCACTCACCAGCGTACAAGAACTGACGCCCGATTGGATTAAAGGGCGCGTACTGGCGCTTCAACTCGTGCTTTATAACGCCTGTGCCATCCCTATTATCCTGTTCATCGGCATCTTCGCTGATGTCTTTGGTATGAATCGTGTATTATACCTGTTATCGATCTGCGAAATCGCGTTTGGAGTGTGGGGCATTTACTATAGACGCAAACACCGCGAGCAAATAGAAGCAAAGGATGAAATTAGAGATGAACGGGAAAAACCTGAAATGGATACAATATCTCCCTAAAAATTCTGGTGGGTTAAAAACGACTTGACTCTACTGCACAAAAAAGTCTACAATACCTAGAGAGAAAAGCCCAGCACTGAGAGTGGAAATATGACAAACACCAGACTCATGCAACAATTAGCGCCCTACCTACCATGGCTAATCATTATAGCCGTGTTTGTCCTTTTCGCTCTTTTACGTGCTACGCGCAAAGGATTACGTCAACGCGTGGATGAGATTGGCTACCACCTCTTCGGTCAGCGCGGACTATTCGTCTGGTTCTGGCTCAACGCGCCGGGTGTGATGCTCCATGAAATGAGTCATGCCATCGCTGTCCTATTCTTTGCACCCTTTGGCTTCCGTATCACCAGTATCACCTTTTTTCACATCAAGCCCTTAGCGGAGAGAGACGCGCGTGGACGTGCCATGCATAGTGGAAGCAGACAATCGCTCCAACTCGGCGAGGTGCAATATGTGCGCCCTCAGGGTCGCATTATGAGCTATGTTGGTGATGGATTGAGCGGCGTGGCTCCACTCTTTGGCGGCATCATTGCATTCATCTTCCTCTACTGGGTCGCGACCGGCTACAACCTGTGGGATATCCCACTCGACGCCAGCCTGCATCTGCAAATCCTGCGCCCTGGCTGGCCCCTCTGGACACTTATCTTCGCCCCCTACCTGATTCTTACCGTCACATCCGAACTCTGGCCCAGTTCACAGGACTGGAAAGGTGCTCGCTGGTTTGTCTGCACCTTCCTCGTCATCGTTGCACTCGCCCTGTTCGCCTTCTGGCATTTCCACAACATTCAGCAGGCCGATGTACTCGCAGTGAGTACCTTCATTGCCTCGCGCATCAACTTTGCATTGCTGATCCTGCTGGCACTCGATCTAGCCTTTTTGATTGTTGCGGAAATGATCGTCAGTGCGCTACGTCGCTAACTACGGCCAGTTCTGTAAGAGCCAGTTCAGAAATGTTTCAGATGCATTCAACCAGCCATCCTGATTCAGAAACGCATTGACGCTGTACACCTGTGCCTGCGCTGCCGTCAACTGATGCGACCACGAGACACGTGCCGATGGATTCGCACCTGCTCCACTGCTATTGTACTCTGCAAAGTAGGCCGTCTTATAATTAGTGGTATTGTCCCAGTTTGCCCAACCAGTCGGCTTGATACTTGCATCCATCGAGGTATTGAGGAAGATCACACGTGCATACGGCC
>JACDAE010000134.1 GCA_013695595.1 Ktedonobacteraceae bacterium
GCTTCATCCATCAGAACAAGCTGAATGATATTCTAAAAGTCATCCAGCCCAACGATTACCTCTTTATTCAGTTTGGCCATAATGACGAGCATAGTGGTTCGGGCAGTTCTCCCTTCACCACCTATAAAGCGGCATTGCAACAGTATATCGACGGAGCACGCGCCCACAAAGCTATTCCTATCCTGGTCACACCTGTTGCAAGAAGAAGTTTTGACAGCCAGGGCAATATCGTCGACACGCATGGCAACTATCCCGTAGCCATGCGCCAACTCGCTGCCGCTGACAATGTACAACTCATCGACCTGACGGCACTGAGTATGGCATACTTCCAGAAGGCAGGCCCGACAGGCACCAAATCTCTGTTTTTCTTCCTGAATGCTGGTGTCTCTCCTGACTTCCCAAATGGGGTTGCGGACAACACACACTTCCAGGTCAATGGAGCTATCCAGGTCGCTAATCTGGTTGCTGGAGCTATCAAGGCACAGAATATTCAGCCGCTAGCGTCCTATCTCCAATAGCCCTTAATACCGATCAAGCGAAATGTGGAGCAACATTGGCAACGAAATGTTGCAAGGTTTCCAGATCGGGAATGCGAAACATAAAGTGGGTGACGCCAATAGCCTGGAAGCTCTCTAACTCGCGCGTGACCTCGGCAGCACTGCCTGCAATGTAGTGCTTGCCGGGGTTGCGCTGCACACGCACAGGATCTTCTGAGACGCTTAATGTGCCCAGGTACGAGAGCTTGATGTCTGCAAATGTACGTCCTACATTGGCACAATGCTGCTTGAGAATCTCTACCTTACGTGCATATTCCTCTACCGGGACTGAGTTAAAGTTCCACCAATCAGCATAGCGAGCAACTAATGCAAGCGTGCGTTGTTCGCCGCCACCACCAATGAGAAGGGGGATGGCAGGTGAAGGGAGTGGCGCACAATAAGCATCGCGCAGAGTATAATATTTGCCCTCAAAGGTTGCGGGTTGGCTCGACCAGAGAGCACGAATGATCTGGACGGCCTCCTCCAATTGTTCCATGCGCGTTTTGAGGGCAGGAAAGGGGTAGCCATAAGAGCGATACTCATCCTCTTTCCAGCCAGCTCCTACCCCCAGGATGACGCGACCACCAGTGAGTATTTGCAAGTTAGCCAGCATTTTAGCAACTAACGCGGGATTACGATACGATTGAGAGAGTACAAGTGTGCCAATCTTCAACCGGGGGTACAGTGCGGCAAGATAACTCAGGGTGGTTAGAGACTCCAGAGCATCGGTTGCCCCTACCTGCATGTGATCTTCCAACCAGAGGGTCGTAAAAGCTTCTGAAAGGGTTTCAATGCAAGCCTGATTATACTGTAAGAGTTCATGCACAGAATGACCGGAATCATTGTGGCGTAACATAAGTCCAAAATCAACGGTAGACATAGGAAGCAAAACTTTCTCTGCCAAATGGTAATGACGCCAGATTTTAAGATCGCAAAAACAGGCAAGCGATCCTTTATATGTTTATTGTACGGGCAGTAATCAGGACTTTTCGTCTTGCTTACTGATAACAACACGTTCCAGGCAGGGGTCAGTGTGACGCTCATGATCCTCCTGCATAGCTGATAATGTCTGCCGATAGACATTCAGAAAATCCATGAGTCCCACAGCTTCATCTATCGTGAGATCGAAGTTGATGCCCGATGCGTGTCCAAGCACCAGACCATTCTCTTCCAGGCGTACCCGATATTTGCCGATAATTGCATCCATTATTTTATTTCTCCCTGGTAGTACATCGTGAATATTTTCTCGATGAAAAAGCAGCCGCAAAATCTTTTCTTACCCTATCTCTATTGTAGAAGGGACGAAACTACACGTCAACTATCGAACGCTTTTATCCTATACAAAAAGCTCTCTATTATCTACGTTTTTCGTTACAATCTGGTTCTCTTTTTTTCTGCTTGCTTCGTTATTGGCACATTATCTCTATTGAAAAAAGACGCATAAGAAAAATGGGAAGCAGGACTTCTACAAAGGCCTTTTCCCACCCTTCGGGCGGCTCATATCAATAAATAAGCGCATCACAAGTGACAAAGATAGGTCCTTTGAAACTCTTGACTTTAACTCACAAACTACGTATACTTTACTCCATGCCATAGTTTACCGATAAATAATGGTAAATAAAAATATTTTAAAAGAGAAGGTGCAAGGATGCACATACTCCCTTGCACTATGGAAAGGGAAAAGCCTGTCATGGAAGACGAGATTAATACAAACCAACGTGGTATCAACCGAAGAACACTGCTCAAGACAGCTGGACTGGGTGCTGGCACCCTTGCCCTGGGTGGTGGAGCTCTTACCCTGAAAAGCATTCTTCCTTCTACACCAGTAGAGGCTGCTTCAACCTTCATTAAAGGAGCGGACGTTAGCTGGTTACCTCAGATGGAAGCGAATGGCTACAAATTCTATAATGCAAATGGCGTAGAGCAGGATGTTCTCACCATTTTAAAGGGGTATGGCATCAACGCGATCAGCCTGCGTACCTGGGTTAATCCATCAAATGATCCCGCCAATGGGCACTGTAGCCAATCTGAGACCATCACTATGGCTGTACGCTGCAAAAATGCCGGACTGCCCGTCGATATTAGTTTCCATTTCGGGGATACCTGGAACTCGGTTGGGAAGCAAAATCCTCCCGCTGCGTGGGCAAATATGACATACAGCCAGATGCTTAGTGCGCTGGAAAGTTACGTGTACAATTTTATGAAGGCCATGAAGGCGAGCAACGTTACCCCTGGCTGGGTCACAATTGGAAATGAGATCAACTCAGGGCTCTGCCACCCTGTGGGAAGCCTGGCACATTATCCCAGTCAGATGACCGGATTGCTCAATGGTGCCTACTCAATGGTAAAATCAGTCTTTTCATCCGTTCCAGTAGAGGTACATCTGGGACAACCGCAAAAGCTGACTCAGATTGAAAGCTTTTTCGATACCTATAAAAAGTATGGCGGCAAATGGGACATTACGGCATTCTCATCCTACGGCTCCGGAAGCAATATAGCTGGCATTATTTCTAACATGGCAACCTATCAGTCACGCTATGGCAAACCGGTGAAGCAAGTCGAGTTCGGTGGGCCAGTAAGTAAACCGGCCCAGGTGAGATCCGATCTGGCCGCATATATCAAAGGTGCCAAAAGCATTGGTGGTCTCGGAGTCTACTATTGGGAACCCGAAGGCTACGCACCATTTACTGATTACACTCTAGGAGCCTGGGACTCCACTACGAAACGCCCAACAGAGGCACTCAATGGTTTCCTGGACGCATAACCCCCCACCTCCCATCGTGGGTGCCCGTCTCACCGAGAGGTGAGGTGGGCGCTTTCTTCATTAGTTCAGCGAACTGGTCGACACAGGCACAGGTGTTGGGGTTGGTGGCGGAACTACCGTCACAGTGATAGTCACCATCAGATCCCCTCCACTGGTATAGAAGGTCAGGGTACTCTGGTACTTTCCTGGCCTGGCAAAGGACGATGTGTCGACGGTGACGCGAATAGAGGTCGATGCGGTAGGGTCCTGCGTGCCGCCAGCAGTATCGACTGCTACCCATTGATCTGCCTGTTGAACTTTCCAGGTAAACGAAGAACTCCCGCAATTACGCAGCGTTAAAGATTGTGTCGCCTGTTGGCCTTGTGAGACTGCCCCGAAATCCAGCGAAGACAATGGGCAAGGATAACCAGGCGTCGCGGTTGGTGATGGTGTCAGCATCACTGTTGGCGTTACCGTCGGCATGAGCGGCGGCGTCGCAGTTGGTGGAAGCTGCGTTGGCGTCGGCGTCGGCGGCAATGATGCTGGAATAACCAGAGAGACAATTACCTGATTTGCCCCACCATTTGAACCAACAGTCAATGTCGCCGCGTAATTGCCAGGTTGCATACCTGTCGTATCTACCTGAACATTTACTCCCTGATCCGCACCATGCGGCTGGATAGAGCCAGAAGAGGGAGTTAGCGAGACCCAATCTTCATTGCTCGTCACCTGCCAATCTAACTTCAAGGTGCCTGTGTTGCTAATAGAGACAGTCTTGGCCGCTTGCTGATCTGAACTCATGGTCTGAAAGTCCAGAACGGCAGGCGAGACTGCGAGCTTCGCCTGCTTCTGTGCAACCACATGTACAGAAGCTTTGACATCGATATTGCCCCCATCGGTACGTATATGGAGGGTAGCAGAGTATGTTCCCAGCTCCAGAGCTGTGGTATCACAGGAGATCGCCAGCGATTGGGGCACTCCACCTGGTAATACATCTCCACTGGTTGCCTGTAAATTCAACCATTGTGTTGCATCGCTTTTAGCCGTCCAGGTTAGAGGTCTGCCACCCGCATTGCTTAGAGCCAAAGAGAGCATTGTTTTTGTGCCTTTCTGAACCGCACCAAAGTCGAGGCTGGTGGGCGAGACAGAGAGTGCTGCGGGAGCATCGCCAACTGTTATGGTCATTGTTGCACTACGGGCAAGAATATCTTCTGATGCACGAATGATATGCATACCCCCACCCCAATCGTTTCCGACAAGGATCGAGGCATCAAAAACGCCGGCAGCATTCACGATAGGGGCGACGTTTGCAAATGCGGAAAGTATGCTCATCGGTGCAGAAGCAACCTTCTCATATGAGGCAGCGGTATCCTGAGCGGCAATCTGCACAATCCGACTATTGTCTCTTTTTAACGTCACATGCCCACCCGGCACAAAACCACTCCCGTGCAGGCTCAAATATTGACCCGGCATGATGGTATGTTTCCCACTCAGTCCACTATTCAAGGAAAGTGATGGCGACATGGCAAGAGCCACACCTACGCCAGCCGATGTCAGCACAATAACGGCAGTCACTATCACTATCACCCATTGGGTCACAGCCCCTTTTGCTGCCCTTACACCCGCAGAAGTTATCACACGTGTTTCCGCTCGCTTGCCGTGATGTGGGAACTGAGTTCCAGGATACATAAGGGGTTGTCCCACCAGGTGGAGCTGTGGCGTACCGGAGACCGCAGGAGCGCCATTCACCTGAGGAGTTCCCTGTACCATACCCGGCGTATTGGGTGGTCCCTGCACATCGGCCCCACCTAATGGCACGCCCCACACCATAGCGCGGCGCATGCGATCCTGTTCCTCGTCTTCGCTTGAACGTTGAGGCGGTGGTGGCGTCCAGACAGCATTATTCGATGGTGTCAAAAGCGTGCGTGCTTCTTGTTGCGGGTGAAGTACCGTCTGCTCATTAATCATGGTTGGTAAACTTGTATCGCTCATGACGGTCGGGCCATCCTGCGATGACCAGACAGGGGAGGGCGCAATACGATTGTGGGGCCACTCATTTGATGCCAGAGAGAGGCGACCACAATATCCACAAAATTGAGCCTGTTCCGGCAGCTCAGTGGCACAAAATGCACAGTGACGCATAGTCATTTCCCTCACCGGGCTGTATCCATTCTGTCTTTTTATATCTATTTATCGCAAACAAAGATGTGCTAGAAAGTCTCGCCAATGATTAGACGTCCCGCCGATCCATTTTTAGATATTCTTAACCAGATGCATATAGTATAGCAGAATTTTGAGCGCATTCCAGTAACAAATCCACAGAAATATTGTGAGGTGGATCACAATTTGACCGCCCAGGATTCTTTATGTTAGAAGAGAAGGATGGGGAGAAGAGAGCAACGGAAGAGCGGGAAAGCGTACAGTAAAGCAACTCCCCTCGCCGAGGGTGCTTTCGACTGCGACCGTTCCCCCCATTGCTTCGGTCCATTCTTTTACCAGAGCCAATCCCAGGCCAGTTCCACCACCCATGTGTGAACTTTTTGACTGGTAAAAGCGCCTCCATATAAAAGGAAGATCAGCCGCAGCGATGCCTTCACCTGTATCACGCACCTGAAGGATGACGGCATTGTCCTCAACTATCACCATAACGGCCACGATACCGCCAGGAGACGTATGACGCACCCCATTATGTACAAGATTATGCAGGATCTGCTCTAGCCGTTTGGCATCCACCAGGATAGGAGGCAAACAAGTAGGGATATCGGCAACCAGTTCTATTTTGCTTGAGCGCCATGCAAGGGGTGCAGAAGAGGAGACAAGACGCTGCACAATCTCACCTGCATCGGTCGGTATGCAATGTAATTCGAGCTTGCCTACCTCTGCCCGCGAAAGGGTAAAAAGATCCTCGACCAGACCATGCAAACGAACCGTCTCTTCTTCCATAACGCGCAGGTCTTGATGGATATCTGGACGTGAGATGTCGTCCCAGTGGATCAACATAGTATCCAGATAGCCGCGCAAGGTGGCAACAGGAGTACGTAATTCATGCGATACATTGGCGATCAATTCACGCCTTTCATCAAGCAATTTTGCCACATAGTCGCGCTGCCCCTGCAATTCATGGAGTGTGCGCTGTAGATCGGTAGCCATGACATTGAAGTCCGATTGCAACTGCGCTACTTCATCCTGGCCCATCACAGGCACACGCACATGATAATTACCGGCCCGTAAAGCACTCGTTGCCGCCGCCAGCATCTTGACACGTTGCACCGTGCCACGCATTGCCAGATAGGAGACCAGGGCAAAAGGAGGAATAAGGGCAACCAGCACCGCCAGACTTACAACAACAAGGAGCATCGTCACTGGTAGTATAGTCAAAACAGGCGAACGATAGAAAATAAGAGTATCAATAAGGAGAATAAGCACACCCGCACCCACTGCAAGCAGCACAACAATGGCATGCGCCAGTGCCCAGACGAGCTGCGTACGTCGCAAGCGATCCCAGAACAACCACATGCGTATGCCGACTCGACAAATAACAAAGACGGCGATATCGAAGAACAGGACAGGTATAACCCATGGGATGCCATTATAACTTGTTTTCCAGGCAGTTTCATTCTGGAGCAAAAGGGCGCTACTTGCCTGTCCCAGATAACTCAAGCTCAGGCTCAATACAGCCGCAAGAATGCACAACAGAGGATAGCGTTGCCAGCGCGGCAAGGTCAGGCGCTTGAGCCTTACTGCAAGCCAGAGCATACAGAATGGAACACCCATAAACGTAAAGGTGGCCTGCACAAATGACACAGGAAAGGAGCGACCCCCGACGTCCGTGGATTGCCCGCCCAATACAGCCAGAATAACAAAGACAACGATGCCTATACTAAGTGCTTCCAACATAGCGCGCCAGGTAGACGC
>JACDAE010000154.1 GCA_013695595.1 Ktedonobacteraceae bacterium
GAGGCGTTGGTGTGCGACTTTGTTGAGGTGCTGGCTGGTTATGGCGGCTCAGTGCTTGATGCCACCGATTCAAAGAAGGTGACCGTCAATAGTCCAGAGGCAGTACAGGCGCTCACCGAGATGGTAAGCTGGGTCGGCACAATCTCGCCTATTGCTATCACCACGTATGCTGAAGAAGCCTGTCGTCAGGCCTTCCAGAATGGTGATGCCGCTCTCATGCGCAATTGGCCTTACGCATACTCTCTGGGGAACGCCAGTGGTTCAAAGGTCGTCGGTAAGTTTGACATCCATTCCATCCCTTACGGTGGCACTAATACCACAGGCCATTCCTGCGTAGGTGGCTGGAATATGGCGATTAACGCATACTCCAAAAATACGGATGCAGCGTGGAGTTTTATGAAGTATGTGCTCGGTGCAGACGCTCAGAAACTATTAGCGGTACAGGGCTCTTATACCCCTGCCCTCAACAGTGTCTACAACGATGCCGAGGTGCAGACGAAGCAGCCACTCTTCACAAAATTGCAACCAATTCTGCAAAATTCATTGCCACGGCCAGTTTCGCCTGTCTACACCGATCTGTCGAATCTCATTCAGGTCAACGTGCACCAGGCACTCACCAAACAGGCCACTCCTGCCGCAGCACTTAGCTCTCTCCAGTCTCAATTGCAAACACTCGTAAGCAAGTAATGCTTCAGAGATTGGTAGCAACTCAGTGAAGCTATGAGACAACCTTTCCATAGGTTGTCTCATGGCCTGAACCCAAAGGTGGGTCACTTGTTGTAATGCTGTCATTTTTGGAAGTAGTACAAAGAATGAAGGAAGAGGAAATGCATTATGTCAACGACGATCCGAGCAGATGCTCTACCCACTCGTAAACCAAGCCTGCGTGAACGCCTGGATATGGGCAGCGGATTATTCCCTTATTTTCTGGTACTCCCTACCATCATCATTATTGCGCTGGTAGCTGTTTATCCTATCATCGATTCGGTCCGCCTCAGCCTCCTGAATAATCCATTGATTCCAACCGGCTCAACGTTTGTTGGTTTAAATAACTATATTCACGATATTGGTGATCCTGCGTTCCGCAATTCAATTGGTGTCACTCTCATCTTCAGCGTAACGAGCGTCGCACTAGAAACCATCTTAGGCTTTGCTGTCGCCTTACTGATGAACCAGGTCTTTCCTGGTCGGGGGCTGGTACGTACAGCCATTCTCATCCCCTTTGCATTTCCAACCGTTGTCTCTGCGCAAATCTGGACATTGATGTTAAACGCTCAGAACGGTGTTCTGACATACCTGTTCCAATCCGTGCATTTGCTGGCAGCAGGAGATTCCTTGTTGCGAACGACAAATGGTGTTATAACTTCGGCAGTTTTGATCGATGTCTGGAAAACAACACCATTTATGGCACTCCTGATCCTGGCAGGTCTGCAAGTCATTCCTAGTGAACTCTATGAGGCAGCAGGTGTGGACGGTAGCAACCGCTGGCAGCAATTCTGGATGATCACTTTTCCCTTGCTCAGGAGCGCGCTTTTAATTGCGCTAATGTTTCGCCTCCTGGACGCCTTGCGTGCATTTGATCTGTTTTATGTACTCACAGGTGGCGGTCGTGAGATACAGACTATAGCGCTTTACTCCTATGCCAATATGTTTGTAGGGACGACCTTCGACTTTGCTCCTGGAGTTGCTGCTGCTGTCATTCTCTTTCTCATCTGTGCTGTGGTTGGCATCGTGGTTGTCTCACTGAGCCGTATTAGCCAGAATTAGTACACATAAAAGGGAAGGAGAGATACCTCATGGCAAAACAAGCAGTTGCAGTTCCTTCAGGGAAGACAAGGATAGAGACAACAACACCAAAGGGACGAGGGATAAATTGGGGAGGAATTGGCCGCTATATTGCACTCGTTGTTGTGCTAATCATAGCCCTTGGCCCATTCTACTGGACGGCGATCACTTCGATAAAGGTTGATGCAGAGATCAACACATCGCCACCTACACTTTTTCCCCATTCGTTCACGACGAACAACTATTCCCAGGCTTTCCTCAGCGTTCAGCCCGCTTTTGCAAAAGATCTGTTGAATAGCACCGTTGTTGCGATTTTGACGACCATCCTGGCTTTGCTCTTCGGATCGATCTGTGCATATGCGATTGCACGCCTGAAATTCAAGGGGAAAGGGGGCGTCCTGGCTGTCATCCTTTCGGTCCAGATGTTCCCTCTCATTGCGCTCGTGGGGCCGCTCTTTGTGTTTTTTACCAATACGCTCCAGGTCTATAATACATATGTCGCACTGATCATCCCCTACCTGGTCATTTCCTTGCCTGTGACCGTCTACTTCTTAACATCGTTCTTCCGAGATTTGCCTCCAGATCTTGAAGAGTCAGCTAGAATAGATGGATGCAGTCGTCTCGGAACCTTGTGGCGCATCATCCTCCCGCTGGCCGCGCCAGGCGTCTTTACCACTGCAATTCTTTCGTTCATTACCGTCTGGAATGACTTCCTTTTCGGTTTGACACTGACGGCGGACTCAGCCGCACAGACGGTAACAGTGGCTATCCCTCTCTTTAATGGGGAGCATCAGATTGCCTTTGGTGAAGTCAGCGCAGCCGCGATCATCGTGACAGTTCCGCTGGTGATTATGGTGCTGTTCTTACAACGGCGCATTGTGTCCGGGTTGACGGCTGGTGCTGTTAAAGGCTAGCCAGGAAAAAGAGGAAGAATACTCTCAGATGCGAGGAGAAATGCTAGACTACTTTCATTTCTCCTTGCATCTTCTTTTCCTATACTCACTCTTATGGATAGTTGGCTAAAAAGCTTTGCGATCAATCATCGTAGAGATCGGGCCAACCGTACCGATCTTGTAGGCTGCGATCCTGATTGCGAAGTGTGCAGCTTCTAGATAGGGAAGGCCATCAAGGTAAGCTATCAGGAAGGCCGCCCAGAACCAGTCGCCGGCACCTGTTACGTCGGCTACTTGAGTAGGTGGAACCGGAATGTAAGCTCTATAGTGTTGATCATCGCCAATAAGTACATACTCAGGTCCACTTGTCAAAACGACCAGTTTAGCACCCATTGCTAGAAATTTGTCAAGGTAGGCGTCATGGGTTAATCCAGGACCAAAGAGGCGAATTGCGTCATCGAGAGAGGGCTTGGTGAGGGATACCAGGGGATAGAGTTGTTGTAAGATCCGGAGGGCTTCTGCACGGTCAGGCCAGACCTGAGGATGAAAGTTTGGATCAAGTGAAACCAGGGTACCTGTATTGTGAGCTTGTGTGAGAGCCGCAATGACCGTGGTACGGAGAGGCTCTAGAGAGAGCGAAAAGGCAGAGGCGTGCATGATACGTGCATGTGTTATCGCGTCCATATCCAACTCAGAGAGCCGCAACGTCGCATCGGCCTCGCGAGCGATACGAAATTCGGGAGTGCCCTCTGTGCGAGATACATATGCCCGCGAGGTAGGCATCGTTGCTTCAACAACCACATTGGTCATATCCACATGTGCTTTCCCCAGTTCTTGTAGGCACATCTGGCCGACTGCATCGTTACCAACCTTAGAAATAAGGGCGGATCGACCGCCCAGGCGAGCAACCGCGCATGCAATATTAGCGGGAGAGCCGCCGAGGTACTCCTTGAAGTGGGTGGCATGCGTAAGGGGAATACCTTTTTCTTGCGCTATGCAGTCAACAAGCGTTTCACCAATCGTCAGAACATCAAATCGTTTCACGGAACCTCCATAGAGTAAGAGGAGACAAAAAAGATCATGCCCTACAACGAAAAGGCCGTAGTGTGACGCTCTACAAGTGTTGTGTTTAAGCGAATCAATTCTGGTTGAGTTTCTGGGCGATCAATGTGCGCGATGAGTTTCTGGATGCTCAGGAAACCCATTTCCTCTATTGGTTGCTGAATAGTGCTGAAGTCAAGTAATTCTGAGAGTTCTATACCATCAAAGCCGATCAAGGAGAGTTCTTCCGGTATACGAATATTGAGAGAACGTGCGGCTTCTAATACACCGACGGCTTGAATATCGGAAGCTGCAAAGATAGCTGTCGGGCGGCGTCCATGTGAGAGTAATTGTAATGCGGTGGCTCGTCCGGCTTCGCGGCTCCATTCGCTTGTCAGGAACATCTCTGGATCAAAGAGAAGACCTGCCTCCCCCAGAGCACGATGAAAGCCAATCAAACGATCATTTGCCTGATTAAACTTGAAATTGCTCTCATTCGTGAGGCCATTGATGAAACCAATATGGCGATGCCCTTTCTTAATCAGGCACTTGACGGCCTGATAAGCGCCTTCAACATTATTGACAACAAGCGAGGTGAGCAAAGGATTGTACGTATCAAGCAATACTGTAGGAATACCCGCATTTTTGATGTCTTGAGCTACCGCATCTTCTACAGGTAACGAGATAACGAGAAGGCCATCGACCCTGCGCCGCATAGGGAGGTCCAGGAAATACGCATCGCGTTGGGCATTCGTTTCAATATTGTACAGGACGATCTGCATGTTGGTAGGATGCAGTGCGGCCTCAACGTTTCTTAAGATCTCAATGTGAAAAGGACGGGTAAAGAAAGGGATCATGACGCCGATTGAATTGGTACGACGTGAGATCATGCTGCGAGCAATGGGATTGGGTTTGTAATGTAATTCCGCAATCACCGCAAGTACTTTCTCACGTGTCGCTGGTTTTACATTAGGATTATTGTTCAGGACACGAGAAACGGTGCCGATACCTACTTTTGCAATGCGGGCAACATCATGGATTGTGTACTCCATACCGCTACATCTCTTATTAATCCATTATCACGCTTGTATTCTATGAATGTACAGAATACGTTTTTTATTTTCAGCCCACTCTCTACTATTATCATAAAGATTTTGTTTAGAAAGTCTGGCGATATAAAATGAAAGCTTTGGAATTGTTTCCAATATGTGCCATCTTTCATAAGTATGTTATGCTGAGCATAGCATACTTATGAGTTGGTGTAAAGAGTGGATACTGAAGAGCTATAGATCATTGCCCTCTTTATCTATGCTGGATAAAGACCCTGCTATCCTGGATCATTGGGGGAAAGAGCATCATCCTGGACAAGATCAGCTGAATGTATCAACCTGGAAATGTTTCCATTGAAAGGGGATAGATTAAGCCGAGGGAAATTGACAACGGAGGGGAAGCAACATACAATTTATAATCATAGAGGCAAGTAGCGACTCTATGGAAGAAGGATTTTATATGGACCCATCGCCAGAAGAAGATACGCGCGTGAGTAAGGGAGCTGAAAAGCGTCGGCAAGAGCTGTTAGAAATGACCACTAGCGCAATTTTAGCACATCCAGGCTTGAGTGAGCGCCTGCTACCCTATCTGATTGCTGCAATGGAAACATGTTGGGTAGATGCACTCCTGATTGCATTGGCGAGCATGAATTTCTTTGAGCATCGCACAACGCTCCTACCATTATGGGCACCATTTCTGTTCATTGCAAGCTCTTGCTGGTTGCTGAAATTTCTGGAACGGCGTGAACTGGTCAAAGAACAATCGGCTCGAGATGAGCATAAGCGCGTATCTGGTGCGTCATGGTTTATCTTCTTGATAGCTTTATTGGCCCTGCTAGTGGTGTGGGTGACTATTTATGCCCCATTATTTTTCTTCTTTGATCCCCGCTGGCTGCTGGCTTTACTTGGTGATCTCTTTCAGTTGACTCCCACTATCTATTATGTATTTGTGCTGGTGGTGCTCTCGATCTATTTCTGCTGGCGTGGAATACGTCTTGCCCATAAAACGATTGAGCCGGATAGTGTTTTCTGGATGCTACGCCTGGGGATGGGTGTTATCATTGTGGCCATTATTGCTTATGCTGGAAGTGGAGGTGGCTCTTTCAACGAACTCATTTTGTTCAGCATTGTACCACTCTTTCTCTTTTTTGCTCTGGTTGCTCATGCTCTGGCGAAAGTGCTCTTTCTGCGAAACAATTCTCCGGGTGGTTTACAGGGGAGTGTTGTGGGACAGGAACGCGCAATTTTACTCACAATGAGCATGATTGGACTTTTTATTGTATTGTTGGCTTTGGGAATAGGAAACTTTGCCAATCCAGCTTTTCTCGTCAATGTTCAACATGGATTGGAGCCAATCGGAAGATTGTATGATTGGCTTGTTAATATAATCGCCTATGGGATCACATTCTTACTCTATCCAATTTTCTGGTTATTATCATTGTTCCATATCAAAACGGTCCTGCCACGCTTATCTCCATTGAAAACGGTTCAGACAAAGATAATCCCGCGCGGGCAGACCTCCGATCCGATTGTGACACTTCTATTGCCGGTGCTGAAGATCGTGCTACCGGTTCTTCTTATCGTATTGATGACGCGTGCAATTCTTTGGTTATTGAAGCGGAGGCGCATCAGATTAGTGCACGCAGAGCAACGTGATATCTCTGAAAGCATCTGGTCATGGCAGCTTTTCTTGACACAACTGAAGGCATTTTTCTTGACAATCTGGCGGCATTTCTTTCCTCGCGCGGCCCATGATGCTGCTGGAGTGAAAAAGGGGGATGATGGGGAAATGACGGCACGCGATATACGTGTAATCTACCGGGCGTTGCTCCGTCTGGCTGCTAGCCAGGGCTACGGACGTAGGCGGGAAGAGACGCCGCATGAGTTCAAAGAGCGTTTACAGCAGAAAATCTCCCAGGGAGAATTGGAATTGGGCAATCTAACGCACATGTATAGTGAGCTTCGTTATGGTGGAAGCGTGTTTAAGGAGGAAGAGATCACCCATGCTCAGGGAGACTGGGCGACATTGCAGAGCAAGTTTTATCCTGATGCTACGCAAGATAAAACGTTATAAAAGCGCAGATGTTACACTTCTGGTGCCTTCTGTATATGTCCGTCAAGCACTTGATAGATATGAGCTTGTTGGAGGATCTCCGGAGGAAAACCGGACAGGTCAGTGGCGGTAAGAAGTACCTGTTCATGCTGAAGGACCTGACGTAGCAGATACTCACGGCGTGTGAAATCAAGCTCGCTAAAGACATCGTCAAGCAAAAGGACTGGTTCATCGCCGGTACTGTCACGCATGAAAGCCAGTTCGGCAAGTTTCGTCGCGAGGGCTGAGGTGCGTTGTTGGCCGCGTGAACCATACGTCAACATGTTCATTGTATTTACCTGAAACTCCAGATCATCGCGGTGCGGTCCGAGCAGGCAAACACCCTGTAAGATCTCTTTTTTACGTGCGGCCTGTAGTTGTTCGCGGTAGTGTTCAACCGTATCGGTGAGACTCCACCCGGTATCAAATTTGAAAGAGGGACGATAGACAATCTGTAGGTGCTCATGACCACCGCTGATAGCTTCTTGAAAGTCTGGGGCGTGTTCGTTGAGAACTGCGACCATACGTTGTCGTTCGTAAATGATCAGGTTAGCGAGCGTCGCTAGTTGTTCATCCAGGTAATCAAGCATGCGCGGATCTTCTTGCAGATCGCGTACACGTTTCAATTGGGCTGATCGCTGCGTAACGATTTTGCGGTACCGGACGAGCGCCTGACAGTAGCGAGGTTGTACCTGGCAGAGGGCGCGATCAAGGAAGCGACGCCGTTCATCGGGTGAGCCATCGACAATATGTAAATCGGTGGGCGCGAATAGAACGACCTTCATCTGCCCAATAATATCCATCGTTCTTTTTGGCACCGTATTGAGCTTGAGCCGTTTGCGAGGTGTACCTGCTGGCAGTTCGAGGGGATGTTGTGACGATGAAACATTGGCCGGGAGATCGGGTGGAGTCGGATCAAAGATAGCGACCTCGATCTCTATTTCATCGTTACGGCGTTTGATATCTCCTGTAACGCGTGCGATGTGGTCGGGCGCGTACCAGTTGACAACCTCACGGTCGCTACTGGCATGAAAAGAACTTGCCATTGCGAGCAGTGCGGTTGCTTCGAGCAGATTTGTTTTTCCCTGCGCATTATCGCCATAGAAAAGAAAAAGTCCCTGCCCCAGGGCCAATTCAAGTTCTCGATAATTCCGAAATTCGCTCAAAGAGAGGCGAGAGAGATACACATGCACCCTTCCAAATGTGAGGTGGGCTTATAAATCGCGCCCCTACATCATTGGGGGGTTTGTTATTGCGTTTCCCTAATGGTGTAGGGGCGCGATTTATAAGCCCGTCCTCGACAATATATTGCGAATGATTTAGCGGTTAGTGCTCATAGGCATAATCACGTATGTATACAGAGCGCCTATATCGCCGACTGGTTTAACCACGCCAGGACGAGCGGCACTTGTCACCTCAATAGCAACTTCAGGAGTGTTCAAGACGGAGAGCACATCCGCGAGATATTTCACGTTGAAGATGATCTGTTGTTCAGGGCCATCGACGGCGGCATTGATTGTGCTGACGTTACTGCCGACATCTTCGGCGGTGGCCTCAATAGTGAGCGAGCCACCTTCGGTGCCATCACCAGTATTCAGTTTGACGCGTGTGATGTTCGAGCTGTCACGTGCAAAAGGCGTGACCGATTTTACTGCGGCAGCGAACTCTTTTGTTTCGACTACGGCGCGTGTTGTATGTTCTTTTGGGATGACGCCACGTACGTTGGGGAATGTGGCCTCAATCAGACGTGAGACGAGATCGATCCCGGTTTCGCTGTGGAAGAGCACCTGGCTGCGGTTAGGCGTTACAATCATCTGAATTGCGCCCTCGCCTGGTAGGATGCGTGCGAGTTCGGTCAGCGTGCGTGCGGGGATAAGAATACTGCCGTGGGCTTCATCGTGGCCTGGAAGAGGGGCTTCACGAACGGCCAGACGGAACGCATCGGCGGCGGCAAAGGTCACCTTTTCGTTGCTCACCTCGACCTGGACGCCAGTGAAGACGGGACGTGAATCGTCATCGGCGGCAGCAAAGGCGACCTGATCGATCATCTCTTTCAGGAGTTTTGCATCCAGGATAACGGGAGCCTCGCCGCCCTCTGCGCTTGGGATCAGAGGGAATTCGGAAGGGTCCATACCTTTAATGCTGGCAGTGCTACGTAGGCTTTTGATAGTAATGGTATGGGTATCATCGGGGACGGTGAGATCAACGGATGCCTGTGGGAGGCTATTGATGAGATCGGTGATCAATTTCGCAGGAACAGTAGTGGTTCCTTCCTCTTGTACTTCTGCGTCGATCCAGCACTGGATACCAATCTCCAGATTAGTTGCAGAGAGTTTGAGGCGGCCAGAATCGGTCGCCAGTAAAATATTGGCAAGTATAGGGAGAGTGCTACGACTAGAAACCGCGTGGCCCACAACCGATAGGCCCCGGCTCAAGTCTTGTTGTTTACAAGTAATTTTCACTGGCAAAATCCTCCAGGCACAACCAGAACACAAACAAATTTTCCAGGTTAGTATAGCGCATAATGGCGGGAGTGTAAACTAGGCATGGCGCGTTTTCGTGAGGGCGTAAATCTGTTATAGGTTAGTATATTCGTTATTGCACTCTTTTTCGGGAACATCTTCAATGAGGGCGGTTACAGGGACTTCTAAAGCTTTTGCTAGCTTATTGATGGTGAATGTAGAGATTTCTCGGCAAGGATCACGATAAATAGCTCGTAGTGTGTTTGTGGCTATGTCTGCTGCTCTCGCTAGTTTTCCCTGGCTAAATCCTTTTTCTTCTGCTACTTCCTTAACCTTTAATCTCAACATTGGCTTCTCCTCTGCTGGATTGTATCAAGTCCCTGTGATTGACAAAAGATTGTTTGTAAAGATATACTTTGAAGTAGATACTTTGAATGATATACTTGTATTGATGATCGGCAAGAGGGAGAATTTTATGAAGCTGGATGATGTCGTTAATTGATGAGTTGCGAGGTGAAATATGAGAAAGATAACTCTTCTTGAGTTGCGCGAAGCTTGGGGTTTTACGTTGTTTCAATTGCGTCATGTGATGCAATTACAACATATTGTTAGCCTGGAACATGATGTTTTGTATCTTGTGCTCTCTGGTCGTGATGTAACGATTGATCAAGCTGAATTGCTCTTGAGTAGTATTTATTTGCTTACTGGTACAAGGTATTGTTTGGAGGACATTGATATTCACGTTGAAGAAGCTAGTGAATAATAAAAGTACCCTACTTTGTTTTGTAATTGAATTAGGTAGGGTACTTTTAGTTTCTTTTAGTTGCTCTAGCTTCTTAGGTATTCAGAATAAGCTTCTTGATAGCCTTTTATCAGTGGTGAGTCTGATGTCTGAGCGTTAAGTGTAAATCGCAATCGTCTGGTTTCTCCTGGTACAGGTTCTTCTTTCATTTTTAATTTGCGGCATAGTTTTATGCCAGTTGGTGTGCGGCTGGTTGCATAGATGTTATCTATTTTAATTCCTCTCTCTCCTAAACTTCTAAAAGCTTGAATAGCTCCTGCTATAAGCCTTTGTCCATAATGGCTTGCTACGTCTAGGGAAGTGTTATCTTCCTGTGGATCGCTGCTTACACGGGTGTAAAGAATTGCTGCATATCCTTGTATGTCATCAGGTGTTAGCCCGTAGTCTTCGATGTTGAATTTAGGTGATTGCATGGTGGTTTTGCTCCGTTCTTTTGCTATTTCAATTTCTTGTCTTTATACAATGCTGGAAGCCTTGAATGATGCGTGATGGGTTAGGTCTATTTGTATCAAGTACATATGCACTTTCTGAGATGTTCCAGATAGGGGAAAAGAAGAGTTTTCTTGCCATCATTTCTCCGTCTTCTGTGACAACACGTCCGTATATTCTTCTGATGGTTTGTGTTGGTGCTTGTTCACACCAGAAGTCAAACAGGCTATTTATGAGCATTGGGAAGTACTGTTTTTTGTCGGGTCTTACAATAACTGACGCTACATAAAAATTGTATTCTCCTGGTTGCTCAAATGTAAGGATGTCTTTTTGTGGGTCGAGGTCTATATCATGTATTTCTCCTCTAAGTAGCTTAAAGATGGTTTCTTCTTCTAATGGTAGCATGTTGATTGCTCCCCAGAAGTCTCTACGGTCTGATTTGTTGTAAAGAACACGGCATATATGAGGGTTTCGCTCATACCATTTTCTGATGATTGAGGGGTTTCCTGTTTCATCACCATATACGCTATACTCTAAATTATACATGTAACCCATGTCTGAACTTTTAATCCAGCCTGTTTCCCCTTCTGCATTTACTGTTAACTTGTCTGGTTTTGTTTTCTTTCTTGTCTGCTTTTCATCGGTTATTTTTTTGATATCATTAAAATTGTAAAGTGCTCCTCTCTCTTTATCGTCTGGTAGGCTTTTCCTTATTCTCCTTTCCCTTGCATGACGATAAAAAGTGTTTTCTGATAATCCTGCTTTAATATATAGTTCTATGCCTTCTTCTGCTGTGATCATTTCTTCGTCCATATTGATTTCCCCTTTTATGACAGTTTCCCTAACTTTTACTTAGTACCAATTGTAGCATAAAAAAATCTTGATGGCAAATTGGACTTCTAAAGACTTGACTTTTTACTTTTATGTTAGTTATAATATCGATATGAAAGTTGATTTTTGAAAAACATTGAAGAATGAAGTTTCATGATAGTCCAAGCGGTTCTATTGAAAGGGGCGTGATCGTGGGTCAATCTCAGTCGACCTACTGTTGCCAGTGCGGCAAACCT